>JBKPBV010000188.1:0-10537 GCA_046727055.1 Actinomycetota bacterium
GATCAGTGTCTTGGTACTCGTCGACCAGCACATGCCGAAACCGACGCCGATACTGTTCACGGAGGTCGGGAAAGGCCTGCAGCAGGTGCACCGTTGTCATGATCAGATCGTCGAAGTCCAGCGCGTTGGCCGCGATCAGCCGGCGCTGGTATTCCCGGTAAGCCTCGGCGTAGCTCTCCTCCATCGAGCTGCGAGTTCGGGAGGCGGAGGACTCATGATCGACCAACTCATTCTTGCAGTGGGATACCCAGTTCATGATCGCCCGCACAGGAAACCGCTTCGGATCAAGATCAAGATCGTGGGCCACGAGCTGCATCAACCGCTTGGAGTCGGCATCGTCGTAGATCGAGAACGTACGCGCCATATTGAACCGGCCGATCTCCGATCGCAGGATGCGAACGCAAGCCGAATGGAAGGTGGACACCCACATCAGCTTGGCCCGGTTCCCTACCAGCTCCATGACCCGGCCCCGCATCTCCGCTGCTGCTTTGTTGGTGAACGTAATGGCGAGAATCGAGCCTGGGTGCACCCGGCGCTGGCTCACCAGGTAGCAGATCCGTCGGGTCAGCACTCGAGTCTTGCCCGAACCAGCGCCAGCCACCACAAGCACCGGGCCGCCCTCGTGCAACACCGCCTCCCGCTGCGGAGGGTTCAGTCCCTCGAGCAGCCGTTCGGTCGTCAATCGGGCCGGCCTGTCCTGCGTGGTACTCGTCATAACGCAGCCCACCTTAGTGGCGCGCAACGACACGCATTGCGGGCTGAGCCTGTCGAAGCGAGGCGGCACTATGACGGGCAGCTCGCTTCGCCGACTGCAGGAGCTCGCGCCGGCCTGCGCTGTGGGGACATCCACGGGTCGCGAGCGACAGAGGAGGAGGTGAATCCGGTGAGCTGCCCGTCAGAGTGCCATCGATGCACGTCCCTTCACAAGCTCAGGGCACATCACAGCGCAGGCTCAGCGTAAATTGTGGACATGCAGCTGCTGCCGATCTCGCTGGGTACGTTGCTCAAGCGCATCCTCCTCGCTGGGGCCGCTGTCCAAAGTGCGACGCTGCTCGCCCTCTTCATCGTCGACTATCGGCGTAAGAAACTCCGCAGGCCAGCAACGTTTCCGCGAATCCCTCCTCGCTCGGTAACTGTCGGCAGCTCGGAGGTGACGGTCTATACCTACGGTGAAGATCTCTATCGCGACATGCTGAACGCCATCAGCCAAGCCAAGTCGCGGATCTTCTTCGAGAGCTTCATCTGGAAGGGCGACGCCATTGGTCAGGCGTTCAAAGACGCGCTAATTGATGCGGCCGATCGCGGCGTCAAGGTCTACGTGGTCTTCGATGAGTTCGCCAATCTCGTCGTGCCCCGCTCTTTCTTGGTATTCCCCAAGAACATCACCGTACGCCGGCATCCGCTGATCGTGTCCGGCTTCCGGTTCCCACGCAACACCGGCCGTGATCATCGCAAGCTGCTCGTCGTCGACGACCTCGTCGGATTTCTGGGCGGTTACAACATCGGAAGTCTGTACGCGACGGACTGGCGTGATACCCATGCCAGGCTGACCGGCGACATCGTGTGGGATGTCCAGAATGCCTTCATCGATTTCTGGAATCTGTGGGCAAGCCGCTGGCGGCCTGCACTGCCCGACTTTGGCAGCCCTACCTGGCAGCCGGAGATTCGGATCCACCGGAACATGCCTCGCAACATGGTTTATCCGATTCGCGGTATGTACTTGAACGCCATCGACCGCGCCTCACACCACATTTACCTGACCCACGCCTACTTCATCCCCGACACTGACATCCTTTCCGCCCTCGTTCGAGCTGCACGTCGAGGCGTCGACGTACGGATCATCATTCCGGCAGAGTCCAACCACATTGTGGCTGACTGGTTGTCCCGCGGTTTCTACAGCCATCTGCTCCGCAACGGCGTACGCCTGCTGCTGTATCAGGGGGCAATGGTGCACGCGAAGACGGCCACCATTGATGGTCAGTGGTCGACTATCGGCACGGCGAACATCGATCGGGTGAGCCTGCTTGGCAACTACGAGATCAACATGGAGGTCTACAACCGCGACGTGGCCCTGCAGATGGAAGAGATCTTCGCGATCGACTCCACCAACACCGTTGAGCTCACGTTGGGTGATTGGCAGCGCCGGCACGCCATGGTGAAGTTCTCCGAGACCGTGCTGACCCCGCTGCGCCCTCTCCTGTGAGCCGGAAGTCACTCAACGCGCCTGGTTCGGGGCGTAGCCCTCAATAACTGACACTCGTTCTCGCGACACGCATGCGCATGCCAGCCGAGCGTGACCCGTGTCGGTTTTTGAGGGATCGGCTTGAAGCTCCCCACCGCATTCAGGCCCGGAGGCGCTACCTCCCTGCGTAGCCGCAACCGCCCCAAGAGGCAGGAATCCGCTGCGGCGCCAAAGCTATGCAGCACCGATATGAATTCTTGGTTATCAGCGGTTGCGGATCGGCGGTACTCCTGTCACGGTCGCGGCCTCGATCAGCGTGCGCAGAGCCGGATCGCGGAGCTGCTCACGGGAGGTGATCCGCAGGCTACGCATAGAGAGCGTGCCTCCGGCCTGCCGGCCACCAGTCTCAGGCAGCAGCCCATGCGGATCGGTCAGCTCGCCACCGTGGTAGAAGCCGAGCGTGACGTGCCGCTTGAAGGGCATGAGGTAAGCGAATTGCTCCGTGAACTTCTTCGCGCCGGTCCCCCATCCAACGGAGCCCTGCCGCAGCCAGACGACTTCGACCGTTGGGGCAGGACATCGTAGATCAGATCACGAACTGTCCGCGCGAGCACCTGAATGGCGGGCGGTGACTCGGCGATGATCTCGACAAAGGCCGCGTCGTTCTCCCGTCCGCGATCGTTGACTCGTCCGGCCGGCTCAGCCACTGCCCTCCCTCTGACACCACTCAGCCCGGCACCCGTCATGCTTTGCCAGACGAAGGTACTACGCGCATTGCTCACGGCTCGCGATCACCAGCCCACAGCTGAACCCGATGATTTCACTGAACAACCAAGGTCGTAGACGACAGATCACCTAGGAGAGGACACATCATGAGCATGGTGATGGCAGGTGCCAGCATGTCGCTGGACGGCTTTATCTCCGGGCCCGGGGAGACGGGTTTCGAGCACCTCTTTGCCTGGCTCGGGAGCGGCGATGTGGAGGTCCCAACCGCCGACCCGAACATGACACTCCGTATGACGGAAACCAGCGCCGCCCACTACCGGAGAATGATGGAAGAGACCGGCGCGATTGTCGTCGGCCGGAAGCTCTTCGATTTCACCCAGGGCTGGGGCGGCCAGCATCCACTTGGCTGCCCGGTGGTGGTGCTGACCCATCGTCCGATGACCAACTGGCCGCATGAGCAGTTCCACTTCGTCAGCACGGGCATCGAAGACGCCGTGAAGAAGGCCACCGAATTGGCCAACGGCAAGGTCGTGGGAGTTAATGGCGGCGAGATAGCACGCCAGTGTCTGGCGGCTGGCCTGCTCGACGAGGTGTGGATCGACCTCGTCCCGGTCTTACTCGGCGGCGGAACACGGCTATTCCCCGAGGTCCCTGGGGCACCGGCCCTCCTCGACCTCGTGTCGGTGCTCGAGGACATCGGGGTCACGCACCTGCGCTACCGCGTGCGATGTGACGGCTGACAGCCTTTACCGTTAGGAAGATGCGGCGATCAGGGAGCATCCGGTCGCGCAGCTACTGCTTTGACTGCTCCTCGAGTCGAGCGCGGATGATCTCCTCAACGAGCGTCTTTCGCAGTGGCTGGTCAGCGCTGAAGTGGATTGTTGCTCCGGAGACCTTATGCGTCTTGGTGATCTCGTCCTTCATGGCCTTGGCGAGCGGTGGGCTCATGGTGAAGAACGACAAATGGTTCTCCTGCGCCGCGAAACCGACCAGGTCGTACAGTACCGCGAAGATCACCGCCCCTCCGTAGGAGATCCGCTCCTGCACATCCGGCACTGACCTCTTGATGAGCTGCCGCAATTCTTCGAGCGTTTCTCGCTCCTGGTCCGGCAGTTCCGTCAGGTAGCTCTCCACCGCTTCCGGGTCGTCCTTGCTTCGGGGCATTGGTTCGGGTTCCTCCTCTCAAGGTTCTTGATCAACGAGCCGGTCAGGCGTTCGCTGATTCAAGGGCTACTTCGGTGCTGGGCGCAGCGGCCCTGCGCTTGCCACGGAGCGCGGCGAGATAGAGAGCAGATGCTGTGATCGCGAGGATGCCGATGTAGACCGGAATCCGGGCCGAATCAGAAACCCCCAAGGCGCTGAAGAGAGTACGAGTATTGGTCAGCAGGATGGTGCCGCCGACGGCCACGCCGAGCAGGTACGCGGGTGCGATCCTGACGAGGTAGGCAGCAAGCGGCGCGGCGACCAGTCCACCGACAAGCAGAGCAAGCGCAAAGCCCCAGTGAATCCCTGACGCGCCGATGGCGATGAGAAAGCCGAGGCTGGCGGCGGCACTGACAGCGAACTCGGCGGTATCGACGGAGCCGACTACCTTCCGCGGTTCCAGCCGCCCGCCGCTGAGCAGTGCGGGAGTGGCGACCGCTCCCCAGCCGCCGCCACCAGTGGCATCGATGAAACCCGCGAACATGCCGAGCGGAGCCAGAAACCTAACGGTGAGCCGCTTCTTCAGTTGCGGCCTGATGCCGACAACGAAGCGGACGATGATGTAGATGCCCAGCATGGCCAGGATGATCGACATGATGGGCTTCGCCCAGGCGGTGGACAAGGCGGCCAGAACCGTCGCGCCGAGAAAAGCGCCGACAGCACCGGGCCCGGCAATCCTGGCCACCACCGGCCAATCGACGTTTCGCAGTCGCCAATGCGAGACGCCGGAGGCGAGATTGGTCCCTAGCTCGCTGAAATGCACCGAGGCTGACGCGGCAAGCGGCGTCAGACCCACCAGAACCAGCAGGGACGACGACGTCGCGCCGTAACCCATGCCGAGACTGCCGTCAACCAACTGGGCGAGCAGGCCCACGACGGCGAGAACGATGAGCTTTCGCACTGAAGCATCCTATGGAGACTTTGGCTACAGAGTCGGTAGGGATTAGGGAGAAACCTTATCCGGCCGCAGGACGACCGCCGAGGGCAAGTCTCGAATTCCGGACGATCAGCCTGGGATTGGGCCGATCAGCTCCAGGCAGAAGGATTAGCGACGAGTGCCGCGACCGGCTTCGGCATTTCACCGGAAACCACATGTGCCAGCGTGACGCCCTCCAAAATGGCCCGCTCCGAAGCTCGCAGGGCGATCCAGACTTCCTGCAATGCCGCGGCTGAGCCGACGTAGGCCAAGTTCTCTGGCCGACTGCCGCGTACGTTGGCAAGCTCGCCGTCAAGAGCCCGGATCACTTCGGCGATGCTGATCGTGTCGGCTGGCCTCGCTAGCCGGTAACCACCCTCCGGCCCGCGCTGGCTTCGCAGCAATCCGGTACGGCGCAGTTCACCGAGGATGCTTTCAAGATATTTGTTGGGGAGTCTTTGGGCTTCAGAGAGCTGCTCCACCGTGCGCGGCGCGTCGGCCGCTGCCAGCTCCGACAACGCCCGGAGTGCGTAGTCCACTCGAGCCGAAAGCCTCATGCGTACACACGCCCGCCGGCGGCGCAATTTTCGGTCACAATCTCACCCACAACCGACCTTACTGCCACAGCACGGCAACTGCGGCGTTGGCGATCGTCAGGACGCCAATCAACCCCCAAAGCCCACGCGGGATCGAGGCGAACTTCCGGTTCTTGGCCACCAACACCACAATCACTGCCGACATCAGGAGCTTGACTCCGATCGTGATGTGATTCACCGGATCTTGCCCAAGCTCCTCCATCGTCACCAGCGCCAGGCCAGTCAGAAGAATAAGAAACGACCCGTTGAGCATCGACGCGTTGACCTCGGGCTCCTTCGACCTGATTTGGACAAGAAAGCCGCCGAATAAGGCGGCAAAGCCAGTGAGGTGAAGCAGCAGCAAGATCTGATGCGCGATCTGCATGGCCCGACACTAATGGCCCCAGACGGGAGTGAGCCGCAGGCCGGATCGCGCGCCGGCGCGGGAAGTAGGCGGGTTCGCGATGTTCGCGCCGCCGATCTGCAGGAGGAGATGGTGGAACAACGCTATTCCGTTCCGCCAGATCCGACGAAGACTGCCGCAACCAGCGAACATCGCAGCGAGCGAAGCGAGCAATCAAACACGGCGCGATCCGCGCGGAGCGGAGCAATTCAGTACAGCTAGACGAGCCGTCGGTCGGTTGCCCAGCGGGTCAGTTGATGGCGGTTGGACAGCTGCAATTTGCGCAGCACGCTGCTCACGTGGGTCTCCACGGTCTTGATCGAGATGAACAGCTCCTTGGCTACTTCCTTGTACGCGTAGCCGCGCGCGATCAGCCGCAGCACCTCACGCTCCCGCTGGGACAGTCGGTCCAGATCTTCATCAACCGTGGCAAGATCAATTGACCCGGAGAAGGCATCCAGCACGAACCCGGCCAGGCGCGGTGAGAACACCGCATCCCCTTCCGCGACTCGTCGAATGGCGTCGACCAAATCGGTGCCGCTAATCGATTTCGTGACATAGCCTCGAGCGCCGGCTCGGATCACTCCGATGACATCCTCGGCGGCGTCAGAGACAGAGAGCGCGAGGAACTTCTGTTCTGGATTCTTCTCGTGCACCTTGCGGATGACCTCGACGCCCCCGCCGCCTGGCAGGTGCACGTCAAGCAGCACCACGTCGGGTCGGGTTTGCAGGACGACAGCGATCGCCCGGTCAGCGTCGGCGGCTTCACCGACAACGGCTACCGAACGCCCGATCTCGGCCTTCACACCGGTGCGGAACATGGCGTGGTCGTCGACGATGACGACGCGATACGGCCCGCGCTCGGCGGGTGCAGCCTGCGAGCTCGGCTGGCTCGTTGTCTCACTCATCTCTTGATCTCCAGTCGTACTTCGGTGCCGCCGCCCGACGCGGAACGAATTGTTGCGGAGCCACCATGCCGCGTCATGCGGTCGATGATGCTGCCCTTGACACCCATGCGGTCCTCGGCCACAGCGTCCACGTCGAATCCTTTACCACGGTCGCGGACGAACACCTCAACTGAGTCCTCATCCACTTCCGCGTAGACGTCGATCTTGTCGGCGCCAGAGTGTTTGGCGGCGTTGACCATAGCTTCTCGTGCGGCGCGCACTAGAGCCTGGATTGGGTCGGAGGTATCGCAGTCGCCAACTGTTACCAGATCGACTGGCACCCCTCGCTCGTCCTCAACCTCTGCCGCAGCTGCGGTTAGTGCGGCCTTAAGCGTCGCTTCGTGTAGCTCGTCGCCGTAGAGCCAGTTCCGCAGCTCGCGCTCCTGGCGTCGAGCCAGCTGTTGCACCGCTTTCGGATCGTCGGCTTGGCGCTGGATCATGGCGAGCGTTTGTAGAACCGAGTCGTGCAGGTGGGCCGCCATGTCTGCTCGCGCGTCTGCCCGAACCTTTTCGGCTCTGGCCTGGTTGAGCGCTGACCGTGAGCGGTGCAACCAGGGTGCGAGCACGATCGCGAGGCCGGCCAGCGCGAGCATCGTCATCGCCATGACTTCCGGCAAATGTGAGATCTGGCCTCGCTGGGCAAGAACAATGCCAAATGCTGCGCCGACCAGGCCGAGGCCGACGATCACCCGTACCAGCGACGGCCAGCCACCCCGGGCCACAAATGGGGCCAGCCAAGCTTTGCCACCGGCCTCCTCGCGCCAACGCTTCTGCTGTGTCGAGTCGGCTTGGCGCCAGACCAGCGCGGCCCCGGCGCAGGCGAAGGCCACCGGCCAGAACAGCTGGGAGCTAATGCCGAGCCCGGTGTTCTGCATGATCCACAGCAGGCCAACGCCGAGAGCAATCAGCGCCAGCAGCATGCCCCAGTCGATTCGCCGCTTCGACTTGCTTTCCGCCCGCATGCCCGCTCGGCTGGCAGACTCCAGACCAGGTGCCTTGACGGTCGGCTCGGGCGGCAACAAAAGCCACAGTGCGCCGTACGCGATAACCCCGATGAATTGGAAGGTCGCCAATGCGACAAACGCGATCCGGACCGCCATCACCGGCCAACCGAGATGCCGAGCGAGGCCCGTGCAGACTCCGCCTAGCCAAGCGCCCTCGGCGACTCGCGTTGCCCGCGGCCGCTCGTCATGGTCTGCTTGACTGGAGTCCGATCCGACTGACGCTGGTGGCAATGCTGCCGTTGGTCGCGGAGATTCAGTCCTAGCGGTGGGCGGTGATTGCGCGCCCTGACCATCAGCTTGGCCGTGCTGCGTGCGCCCAGGCTCGTGGTGAGTGTCAGGCTCGAGCTGGCTCGAGTCTGTGGCGGTCATGATCTCCTACCCTCACACGCAAATCGGCGTACAAACAGCAGGGTGCTCCCCCACATCTCCCTTAGCCGAAAGAACTTGGACGATGCTGCGGCACGAACGGTTCCATGGTCGCGCGAACAGCCGGGAGCATTGGGGGTCGTCCCTGATAGTTCGAGGGTAGCCCGCTGGGCAGGATTGGCGCATGAGCTCGATCTGGACCATCCGCCGCAGTGCGACCGACGCCAAGCTCGCAGGGCTGTGCGGCGCCGTAGCCCAGCACTGGGGTATCGATCCCTTGCTGGTGCGGGTGGCTTGGGTGCTGCTAGCACTCAGCGGCGGGATCGGGCTTGTCCTCTATCTCGCCGGCTGGTTGCTCATCCCGGTCGAGGGCAGCGATAAAGCGCCGGTCCATGACCTGTTCGGTGAGTCCGTCCGGCGCTGGCCACGAGAGCTTTGGATCACGCTCGTCGTGGTGGCGAGCCTGGCGATGTTCGCCATCTTCGGCTGGCTCAGCCCGTTTGGCGTTGCACCCGCAATCGTGATCGCGGTCATTTGGTATTTCGGCTTCTACAAGGGCAGGCAGGACAAAGGATCCGACAGGGAATCCGACAAAGGATCTGCCGCGACGCTGAATTCAGCCACCAATACCGATACCGACCCAGCACATGTCGCACAACCCCAGTTCGTGACGTATCCCGGGCCGCCGACGCCTTTCACTGAGGCCGCCGAGGCTTGGCAACGCCGGATCGAAGAACACACCCAGAAGGCTGCAACTGCAAAGCAGGCTGCTGCCACACCGCCCAAGGAATGGCCGAGTCCTCCACGGGAAAGCCTGTTACAGACACCAGCGGAGCCAGAGCCTGCTGAGCGCACGGCCTTCCTGGCTTATCCAGATCCAATTGGTCTGTACGCCGAACCGCCGCCGCCGCCCGCGCCCGTCAGGATGTCTGACGCTCGATCGGCGAAGCGACTCCGGCTGGTCTCCCTGATCGTGCTCGGCGTGACCTTGTCTGGGCTTGGGATCGCCCAGGCCCTCGGCGCCGCAATCCCACTCGCTGGCTACCTGGCAGCCGCTTTGCTGGTCGTCGGCCTGACGCTAGTGGCGGCGACCTGGTTCGGCATGGCGCGGGGCCTGCTGCCGGTTGGCGCCTTGCTAGCGATCGCTCTGGTGACCGTTACCGCTGCCGGGCCCGCACTGCGGGCGCCCAATTCAGCCAGTTCCAGCGTCGGTTACGCAACCCTGTCCGAGCTGCCGTCCGCCGGGGACTTCGAGGACTTCGGTTCGCTTTCAGTTGATCTCAGTCAGCTTGCGGTGACGAGGGACGCCACCTACAAGGCGCATGTTGATCTCGGCCGTCTCGAGGTCACTGTTCCAAAAGATGTCAATGTTGTGATCAACTACACCGCCGATCTTGGGGCGGTTCGCGCGTACGGTGCCGAGATTCAAGCAGGTTCCGAACTGAGCGGTCTGATCAGGGACCCCCAGCCGGCCCAGTCAGGGCAGCACACCCTGACGCTCGAGCTGTCGGTAGACGCCGGCAACATACAGGTGCAACGATGAGAAAAACCTACGACGTCGTTGCCTTGATCTTCGGTCTCCTGCTCAGCTGCGTGGCGCTCGGAGCGCTGTGGCTGACCTTTGTCGGACCACTCAACTGGCAGGTGATCAGGATCGTGGCTCCCATGGGTCTGGTCGCCGTCGGTGTTCTCGGCCTAGTCCTTTCCCGGAACCGTCAGTAGCAAAACCCCAGATCGAAAGGCATGTCATGAGCAGCCCCTACCCGCCGCAGGCACCCAGGAGACTGGAGCGCAGCAAGTCCAACAGAATCTTGGGCGGCGTCTGCGCTGGAGTCGCGAACTACCTGAACATGGACCCCACGCTGGTGCGGGTGCTCACCGTGGTGATCTCACTATTCACTGGCGTTCCGATCATCCTCTACATCATCGCGCTGTTCGTGGTGCCAGAGGAGGGCTCGCAGCCCACCTCGCCGACTTATCCGCCCGTCTATGGTCCGGAAGGCCAAACGACCGGGTTTCCTTCGGCGCCGCCGCAGACCGCTCAACCGGCGTACACCCCGCCGCCAACCTCTGCGCCTGCGCAGCCTGCTCAATCGTCAACTGGGCCAGTCTCGGCGGAGGATTCCATCTGGGGTAGCGAGGGCGCGCCCTGGGAACAGCGCCAGCCCGCCCCAGAGCCCGTTGCGCCGCAGCCGGAACCTGTCGCATCGGAGCC
>JBKPBV010000189.1:0-9711 GCA_046727055.1 Actinomycetota bacterium
GGTTCCCACAATGACAGCTCCGGCTCCCGCAGCGTGGTCTGTGGTGCGCACAACTTCGAGGTTGGCGACTCCGTCGTCGTTGCACTTCCCGGCGCAGTCCTGCCCGGCGGGTACGGCATCTCGGCGCGCGAGACCTACGGGCACATCTCCGATGGGATGATCTGCTCGGCCAAGGAGCTGGGCGTCGGTGATGATCATTCCGGGATCCTCGTCCTCGACGAACCTGATCTTGCACCAGGCGCCGACGCTGCACCCGTGCTTCAGCTACGCGATGAGGTGCTCGACATCGCAGTCACTCCGGACCGCGGCTATTGCCTTTCCATCCGTGGCATCGCTCGCGAGTCCGCGCAAGCCTTTGGTGTCGCCTTCACAGATCCGGTAGACCGTGTGGTAGGGGATGAGACTACGGACGGTTATCCGGTCGGGCTCCAGTCGGACGCTTGCCCCCTCTTCGTCGCTCTCACTGTCATTGGGATCGACCCTGGTCGACCCAGCCCACGCTGGCTCTCCCGCCGCGTCGATCTCGCCGGGATGCGTTCCATCTCACTGGCAGTCGACATCACCAACTACGTGATGTTGGAGACCGGTCAGCCCATCCATGCCTACGACGCGGAACTCCTCGACGGCCCCATCGTCGTGCGCAAAGCTGCGGACGGCGAGAAACTGACCACCCTCGACGACGTGGTTCGCCCGTTGCATCCGGACGACTTGTTGATCACCGACGCTTCCGGCCCCATCGGACTCGCCGGAGTCATGGGCGGATCTACCACCGAACTCTCGCTCAGCACCCGCAACGTCGTCATCGAGTCTGCCCATTTCGATGCGATGACGATTGCCCGCACGTCGCGACGTCACAAGCTGTCATCGGAGGCATCTCGGCGGTTCGAGCGCGGGGTTGATCCCCAGGCCACCTACGCCGCGGCACATCGCGTCGCTGAACTCCTTGTGGACCATGCCGGTGGCACATTGCTGGTGGAGGAGACGGTACGCGGCGCGGTTCCGGGCCGGCCGAGCACCACGATCGCCGACACGCTTCCAGCGCAGATTCTGGGCACCGATGTTGATCATTTCTCAGTTGTCCGCCTGCTGCAGACCATCGGGGCTACAGTCACCGACAGTGGCGACACTCTGACGATCACTCCACCGAGCTGGCGGCCGGACCTGAAGGATCCGTACGACTACATCGAAGAAGTTGGCCGGCTGATCGGCTACGACACGATCGAGCCGATTGTCCCGACCGCCCCGGTTGGCCGCGGGCTGACCAGCAGTCAGCGGGCACGTCGCGCGATCAATGCCGCACTGGCCGCTCGTGGATTCGTCGAGGTGCTGAGCTTCCCGTTCGCATCGGTGGCTGACCTCGACGCCATGGGCGTGCCGGCCGATGATCAGCGTCGCCGGTTGAACAAGATCGTCAACCCTTTGTCGGAAGCTAATCCCTATCTGCGCACCTCGATGCTGCCCGGACTGTTCGCAGTCTCAGTCCGCAACCTCAGTCGCGGCAACGAGGACCTGGCCCTCTTTGAGGCGGGTTCGGTGTTCTTCGCCAACGATCCGCTGATGGCTGCGCCGCGACCGCCGGTGACCCAGCGGCCGTCGGCCGAGGAGCTGGCCGCGATTGATCGTGCGCTCGGCCGGCAACCCCGGCACCTCGGAGCCGTGCTTACCGGCGACTGGCGGCCGGAGAGTTGGCAGGGACCCGGGCTCTCGGCCGGCTGGCAGCAGGCCATCGCATTCGTGGAGGCAGCCGCTCTCACGGTTGGATTGCGCTTGGACCGTCGTGCGGCTGAGTACGCGCCGTGGCATCCGGGCCGTTGCGCCGAGTTCATCTTGCCGACCGGCGAAGGGGTTGGCTTCGCGGGCGAGTTACACCCCGAGGTCTGTGCGGCGTTTGGCCTGCCGGCACGCACCGCTGCTGCCGAAATCGACCTCGACGCGCTGATCGCCGCGGCGCCGATAACAGGCGACATTCCGGTGATCTCCAGCTTCCCGGTTGCCAAGGAGGATGTTGCGCTGATCGTCGACGAGGACACTCCGGCGGCCGCAGTGGAATCGGCGCTTCGTGCCGGAGCCGGACCCTTGCTGGAGTCGATCTGGCTGTTCGACGTCTATACCGGTCCACAGGTCGGTAAGGGCAGGAAATCGCTGGCGTACGCGCTTCGGTTCCGGGCTCCGGACCGCACGCTGACCGATGCCGAGGCTGCCGGGGCGCGGGATGCTGCGGTAGCAGAGGCGGCTGAGCGTATGGGGGCAGTCCAGCGCAGGGTCTAGCCCGCGGTTGCTGCGGTATGGCCGATCTAGATCGGAGCGAATCGGATCTCCGACTCACAGTGCGCGGCGAGACGGGCAAGATCACCAGGATCACTCGTGAGAATAAGCGCCTGAGCGTACTCCGCAGCAAGGGCCACGACGATGGCGTCGGTCACCGATATGGTGGCGGCGCGCCCGGTTCTTGTACGCATACGTGCGGCGTCGCGGGCGAGCGGCTCGGTCACATTCCAGATCTGGCACAGCTTGAGCAGCCGGTTCACGTGGAAGTCTCGACGCTGGTCGCCCGTGAGGACCTCCGCCAGAACGACCGCCGGGACGTGGGCCGGCCAGAGCCGACTGTCTCTGAGCGTTCGTAGGCGTTCCGGCTGGCGCAGCAGCCCAGTCACTCCGCCGCTGTCCAGGATGACTGCAGTCACACCGCGCCAGAATGTTGATCAGAAACTGGAGGGGCGGCGAGGGCGGCATCCAGCCAAGCGCGCCCCTCAGCCGCCCCCTCGTCCGTAATTGGTCCGCGTTCAGCCTCGAGTTCAGCGAGGTAGGCGTCGAGCTCTGCCAACTTGGCGAGGCGATCCAGCTCCTCGACGAGCGCTGCGGTCGCTATCCGGGAGATATTGAGCTTCGCCGTGCGCGCACGCACGATCACATCGTCGGGAACAGTGATGTTCACTCGTGCCATGCGCATAGAATACACAGACACCGCTGAAGCTGCGGCAACACCGGATCGCTATCGCGGCCAGCCCTTGAGACGCTGAGATGCATGAAGTTGTTAACAATGGCATACTCATGCGAGTGACCGTACAGGCCGCGGTGGCTGGCGCCACAGGTTATGCAGGCGGAGAGCTTCTCCGGCTGTTGCTCGCGCATCCCGATGTGGAGGTTGGGGCGGTTACTGCAAGCGCCAACGCGGGAACACTTCTCGGCCAGCACCATCCACAGCTGAGTCCCTTGGAGGATCGGCTCGTGTGTGAGACCTCGCCGGAGGTGCTAGCTGGTCACGATGTTGTGTTCCTCGCGTTGCCCCATGGGGCTTCTGCTGAGCTGGCCGCCCAGCTGCATCCCGACACCTTGGTGATTGATTGTGGGGCCGACTTTCGCCTGGAGCAGGCTGAGGCGTGGCAGCGCTTCTACCAATCAGCGCATGCAGGCACCTGGCCCTACGGACTGCCGGAGTTGCCCGGTCAGCGAGACAAGCTGGCCGGGGCGCGGGCGATCGCCGTCCCCGGGTGTTATCCGACAACGGCGACCCTGGCGCTACTGCCAGCCATCACCCACGGCGTGACGACCGCCCACGACGTCGTCGTCGTCGCAGCCAGCGGACCGTCAGGTGCCGGCCGCGCGCTCAAACCGCATCTGCTGGCTGCCGAGCTTATGGGTTCGGCGAGCGCATACAGCGTTGGCGGCGTCCATCGTCACACGCCGGAGCTGCTACAGAACTTCGCGGCGTGCGGGGCTTCTGAGCCGTCGGTGTCGTTCACACCAGTGCTGGTCCCGATGTCCCGTGGGATCCTGGCGACCTGCACGGCTCCACTCTCCGAGCCTGAGATCTCACATGATCAGGTTTACGCCACGTACTCCGAGGTGTACGCCGATGAGCCTTTTGTGCGTCTGCTGCCCGACGGCCAGTGGCCGCAGACCAAATCCGTGCTGGGATCAAACGCCGTTCAGGTTCAGGTCACCGTTGATCATGACGCAGGTCGATTGGTGGCCGTCGCAGCCTTGGACAACCTGACGAAAGGCACGGCCGGCGCCGCCGTTCAGTGCATGAACCTGGCGCTCGGCCTGCCGGAGACGACCGGCCTGACGACCATCGGGGTGGCACCGTGACCGTTACGACAGCCTCCGGATTCCTGGCGTGTGGGTCGACGGCAGGTCTGAAAAGCAGCGGTGGCAAGGATCTGGCGCTGGTGGTCAACACCGGCCCCGACTACGCCGCGGCCGGCGTTTTCACGGCCAACCGGGTCAAGGCCGCGCCAGTGCTCTGGTCCCAGCAGGTGTTGCGCGACGGCAAGCTACGCGCGGTGATCTTGAACTCCGGTGGTGCGAACGCCTGCACCGGGCCGGAGGGCTTCGCTGACACGCACCGGACAGCCGAGCTTGTGGCGGATGTCTTGCGAAGCGCTGAGCAGACAGAGATCGGCGCCATCGATGTTGCCGTGTGCTCAACGGGTCTGATCGGAGTGCGGCTGCCGATGGACAAGTTGGCGCTAGGTATCGACGATCTTGTTCGGCTGCTCAGTCGCGAAGGCGGTCAGGCGGCGGCCGAGGCGATCTTGACGACCGACTCGGTGCCAAAACAGACGAGCTATGCGGACGAGGGCTGGTCGATCGGTGGCATGGCCAAGGGCGCAGGCATGCTGGCACCGGGCCTCGCGACAATGCTGGTCGTACTCACTACGGATGCCGTCGTCGACCCTGACCTGCTCCATGATCAGCTCGTGGACGCGTGCTTGCGCAGCTTCGAGCGGGTGGACAGCGATGGTTGCATGTCGACCAACGACACGGTGATCTTGATGAGCAGTGGCGCTTCCGGCGTGCGTCCCACGGCCGGAGATTTCCAAGCCGCCTTGCAGGAGACCTGTCATGATCTTGCTTTGCAACTGCTGGCTGACGCCGAGGGAGCGGCTCACACGATTGCAATCCGGGTCGATCACGCAGCATCGGAGCACGACGCGGTGCAGGTCGGTCGCGCCATCGCTCGCAGCAATCTCTTCAAATGTGCCGTCTTCGGGCGGGATCCCAACTGGGGCAGAGTTCTCGCCGCGATAGGGACGACTACTGCCGACTTCGAACCGGACTGTATCGGCGTGGCGTTCAACGGCGTACAGGTGTGTCGCGACGGCGCCATCGGCGACCCGCGGGGACTCGTCGACCTGAGCGGGCACGACGTTCAGGTCGAGGTCGACCTACATAACGGCAGCCACTCCGCCACTATCTGGACCAACGATCTCACTTATGACTACGTCAAAGAGAACGCGGAATACTCGACATGAGCTCCCAGTCGTTGTCGCAGCAACGTGAAACTCGGTCCCTTTCCTTGGTCGAGAAAGCATCGATCCTCACTGAGACCTTGCCCTGGCTGGAGACCTATGCCGGCAAGATCGTGGTGATCAAGTACGGCGGGAACGCCATGATCGACGACGACCTAAAGCGGGCATTCGCTCAAGACATCGTGTTCATGAAACGGTGCGGCGTTCATCCGGTTGTGGTACACGGCGGCGGGCCCCAGATCTCGAACATGCTCACCAGGTTGGGAATCGCTTCGGAGTTCCGCGGCGGCCTGCGAGTCACCACACCCGAGGCCATGGAGGTAGTGCGCATGGTGCTGGTCGGTCAGGTGGGTAGGGACCTTGTCGGCCTGATCAACACCCACAGCACTCTCGCGGTCGGCCTGTCCGGGGAGGATGGTGGGCTCTTCACCGCCGAGCGACGCAGCACCGTGGTCAATGGGAAGGAAGTCGATCTTGGCCTGGTCGGGGATGTGGTCTCGGTGCGTACCGAAGCTGTGGAAGGTCTGATCAGCTCGGGCAGCGTACCAGTGGTCGCCAGCATCGCACCCGACGTGAGCGGTGTCGTTCACAACGTGAATGCCGACACCGCGGCGGCCGCATTGGCCGTCGCACTTAAGGCCGAGCGGCTGGTTGTGCTGACCGACGTGGCGGGGCTCTATCGTGATTGGCCGCAGAGTAGCGAAGTGATCACCGAGTTGTCGGCCACCGAGCTGCGCAGCTTGTTGCCCACCCTTGAGTCCGGCATGGTGCCGAAGATGGAGGCCTGCCTGCGGGCTGTCGAGGGCGGCCTCACCCGAGCCACGGTGGTCGATGGTCGGGTGCCGCATGCGCTGCTGCTGGAGATCTTCACCAACGTCGGCATCGGCACAATGGTTACCCAGGACGGGCTGATCCGACTTGGCAGCCGTGTGTTCTCCCGCGACGAGGGCATCCCGCCACACGAATTGGGCAACGGCGAGTTCGGCCCGGCGTCGATTAGCAAGGGGGGCGACCCCCTTGAACCCCCGACGCGCGCGCCCGAGAGCGCGCGCGGGATCGAGCCTCCGCAAGGAGTGCAGCCGTGACCGCCGACCCGGTGACCTTGAGCCGCGAGCTATCCGGTCTGGCATCCTCGTCAGCGGTGATCGACGCCTACGCGGAATCTGTGATGAACACCTTCGGTACGCCGAAACGCGTGTTCGTACGAGGTGAAGGTTGCTACCTCTGGGATGCAGAGGGGCGGCGTTACCTTGATCTGCTCTCCGGTCTAGCAGTCAATGCGCTCGGTCATGCTCATCCCACCGTGCTGTCGGCGGTCACCGGTCAAATCGCCACGCTGGGCCACGTATCGAACTTCTTCGCGACCCCGCCGCAGGTCGCGCTGGCCGCTCGGCTCAGCAGTATGGCCGGCGCCGAGGAGGCGCGGGTCTTCTTCACCAACTCTGGAACCGAAGCGAACGAGGCAGCATTCAAGATCACTCGGATGACCGGACGCAACACGATCATCTCGACCGAAGGCGCGTTTCACGGGCGCTCCATGGGTGCGCTCGCGCTGACTCACAATCCGAAGTACCGCACACCGTTCGAGCCGCTACCGCGCGAAGTCATCTTCGTGCCGTACGGCGACCAAGACGCACTGGCTTCGGTCGTCGACGAAACGGTGGCTGCCGTTGTTCTTGAGCCGATCCAGGGCGAGAACGGCGTTGTGGTTCCTCCCGACGGGTATCTCGCGCGGGCCCGGGAGATCTGCGACCAGCATGGCGCCTTGCTTTGGATGGACGAGGTGCAGACCGGCATGGGCCGCTGCGGCAGTTGGCTGGTCCATGTCGACCAAGGGGTTGTCGCCGACATCATTACCGTGGCCAAGGGGTTGGGCAATGGATTTCCTGTTGGGGCATGCATCGCAACTGGGCAGGCCTCCCGACTGCTCGGGCCGGGCAGCCACGGCAGCACCTTCGGTGGCAACCCAGTTGCGGCGATCGCAGGATTGGCTGTCATCGCGGTGATCGAGCGCGACGGGCTGCTCGATCGGGCGAACGAGCTGGGTGATCATCTCGCGGGCGCGATCATGGCGCTAAGTCATCGGCTGATCAGCGGCATGCGTGGTCGAGGCCTTTTACAGGCGGTGATCTTGGCCCAGCCGATCGCGCCAGCTGTGGCTGATGCTGCCCTCGCGGCCGGTTTCGTGATCAATTCCCCGAAGCCCGATGTGCTGCGGCTGGCGCCGGCGCTGATCATCGGTGCCCCCGAACTTGACCGCTTCGTCAACGCGCTGCCGTCCCTTGTCGATCAGGTTGCCGAGGAGTCGTCATGAAACACCTTCTGGTCGACGACGATCTCAGCGCGAGCGAGCAGCTCGTGATCTTGGATCTTGCCGACGCGCTCAAAGCCGAGCCGTACCGGCTACGCCCCTTCAGTGGCCCGAGGACAGTGGCGGTGCTCTTTGACAAGCCGTCGACGCGCACCAGGATCTCCTTTGAAACCGCGATTGCCGAGCTGGGTGGTCATCCGATGATCATGGACGCAGCCCTGTCTCAGCTCGGCCGCGGCGAATCGATCGGCGATACCGCCCGAGTGCTCGGCCGCCATGTGGCAGCAATCGTTTGGCGCACCTCGGGTCAAGAGCGGTTGCAGGAAATGGCGGATCACGCTGGCGTGCCGGTGCTCAACGGGCTCACCGACCAATATCACCCATGCCAGGCCCTGGCCGACCTGCAAACGATCCGGGAACACAAGCAACAGCTCGCCGGGCTGACGCTGGCTTATGTCGGGGACGGTGCGAACAATATGGCGCACTCGTATCTGCTCGGCGGCAGCTTGGCTGGAATGCATGTCCGGATTGGCGCTCCGCCTGGTTTCCAGCCCGACCCCGACGTTGTCAAGAGAGCGCAGCGCCTGGCGAGCAGCTCCGGCGGGGGCGTGCAGCTGTACCAAGAGGCCAAGGAAGCGGTGGTCGACGCGGATGTGGTCGCGACTGACACGTGGATCTCGATGGGTCAGGAAGAGGATCGCCGTGACCGGGAGGCGATCTTCGTGCCGTACGCGGTGACCACGGCGCTGCTGGACCTTGCCGATCCAGAGGCGATCGTGCTGCACTGCCTGCCGGCTTATCGCGGCAAGGAGATCGAAGGTGCGGTGATCGACGGGCCGCAGTCGGTGGTCTGGGACGAGGCTGAGAACCGCAGGCACGTACAAAAGGCACTCCTGGCCTTCCTCGATGAGCAAGCAAGCGCAGGTAGCTGATGTCTACGTACGCTCGCGCACAACGTCACAGCAAGGAGGGACAACCCCCCTTGAACCCCCCGAAGGGCGTGATGAGCAAGACGGCGCGGCATGCCAAGATCATCACTTTGCTCGAGCAACACGAGGTGCGCTCACAAAGTGAGCTCGCCGAGCTGCTGGCCGACCACGAAGTCCAGGTCACCCAAGGCACACTGTCACGCGATCTTGTAGAGATCGGCGCTCTACGGGTTCGCAGCTCTGGCGGGCACCTCGTCTACGCAGTCCCGGGCGAGGGTGGGGACCGGACGCCGCACGTCGGGGAGTTCGCCAGTTTCGAAGTCCGCCTAGCCCGGTTGTGCGCGGAAGTCTTGGTATCGGCAGAGGCCTCCGCCAACCTCGTCGTGCTTCGCACTCCGCCCGGCGCGGCGCAGTACTTCGCGTCCGCGATCGATCGGGTCGGATGGGAGTCGATCCTCGGCACCATCGCGGGTGACGACACGATCTTGCTGATCGCCCGAAGCCCGAGCGGCGGCAGTCACATCGCGCAGCAATTTTTGATCATGGGCCGGACCGGCAAGCCCGCCAACGGCTCAGTACCTGCCCAACCCAACCACAGTGAGAAGGACGAAGTCACATGAGCGATCGGATTGTTCTGGCGTATTCCGGCGGGCTCGACACGAGTGTGTGCATCGGCTGGCTGGCCGAGCAGACCGGCCTGGAGGTGGTGGCCGTTGCCGTCGACGTCGGCCAAGGCGGTGAGGACATGGATGTCATCCGCCAGCGCGCCCTGGACTGTGGTGCGGTGGAGGCTGTGGTGGTCGATGCCAGAGACGAGTTCGCCGAAGACTTCTGCCGGCCGGCACTGCGTGCCAATGCGCTGTACATGGATCGTTACCCGCTCGTCAGTGCCCTGTCTCGACCCCTGATCGTGCGGCATCTCGCCGAAGCGGCCAAGTCCTATGGGGCAACGGTGGTCTCACACGGCTGCACCGGCAAGGGCAATGATCAGGTGCGTTTCGAAGTTGGCATCGCCAATCTGGCGCCTGAGCTGTCCGTAATCGCTCCGGTCCGCGACTATGCGTGGACACGCGAGAAGGCGATCGGGTACGCCGAAGACAAGGGTTTGCCGATCAACCAAAGCAAAGCCTCGCCGTACTCGATCGACCAGAACGTCTGGGGTCGCGCGGTGGAAACCGGCTTCCTTGAGGATATCTGGAACGCACCTATCGAGGAC
>JBKPBV010000190.1:0-4738 GCA_046727055.1 Actinomycetota bacterium
CGGCGAGGGATCGATGGCCGTGGCGCTCGTCCACCGCCGGCTGGCGGAGGTAGGCGGTGACTGACCAGCAGGTGGTAGCACATCCGGACGCTGCGGTGTCCGCTGAGTTCACCGAACTCGCCTCCGACGAGCGGATCGCCACAGCCGCGGCGGCGCTCGAACGCAACGGCATCCGGTCGCTCATCGCCGCCACGGGCGCCGACGCGAGGGGCCTGGTCGGCTCCCTGCTCGTGGACGGCGCCGAGGTGTACAACAACACATCCCAGACACTCCAAGCCATCGGCGTCGCCGACGACATCGAGCGGTCGGGCCGCTACCGGCCACTTCGGCTGCGGCTGTACCGGATGGACCGGGAACTGCAGCGCCGCGAGCTGCGCAACCTGGCCGGGTCGCCCGACTATGTCGTCGGCAGCGTGCACGCGCTCACTGCAGGCGGATCGCTGCTCATCGCGTCCGCCAGCGGCAGCCAGCTGGGCCCGCTCGTGTCGAGAGCGGGACAGGTGATCCTCGTCATCGGCGCCCAGAAGATCGTCGGCGACGTCGCAGCCGGGATGCGGCGTATCTATGAATACTGCTTCCCGCTCGAGGATGCCCGGGCCCGGCGAGCCTACGGAGTGCCCAGCGGGGTGAACAACATCCTCATCATCAACAAAGTGATGACTCCCGGCCGGGTCACCGCGATCATCGTCAAGGAGCGCCTCGGCTTCTGATCACCTTCAGCTGGAGCGCTGCGAACAGGGCGGCTCATGCGGCCAGCGCGGCCAGCAGGGTGGGCGGGTCGTAGCCGCCGCGGTGCACGATGCCGTCGATGAACAGGGTTGGGGTGCCGAGCACCTGGCCTGAGGCCAGGCCGCTGTCGACGTCACGCTGGATCCGCCCCAGCACGGCTGCGCTGGCCCGATCCCGGTCGAAGGCCGCGACATCCAGCCCGAGCTGGGCGGCGTACTGACGCAGGTCGCCGTCTTCGAGTGCCTTCTGGCGGTGGAACAGCAGCTCGTGCATGTCCCAGAACCCGTCCTGCCGGGCGGCGGCCTCGGCCGCTCTGGCGGCGGCGAGGGCGTGCGGGTGGATGCCGGTCAGGGGGAAATGCCGGAACGCGAACCGCATGTTCTCGCCGAGCTGCTGTTCGACCAGCTCGATCGCACGGAAGGCCTGCCGCGAGTACGGGCACTCGTAATCGCCGTACTCGAGGATCAGACGGCCGCCGGGCGAACCGCGAACGTGATCGACCTTCTCATCCAGCGGCGCCGGGGCCGGCTGGCGGTCGTCCGGTCTTGCGTCGGCGGTCATGGGTTACAACCTCCGGTGGGTATGGTGCAGATCCGGCTGGCTCGGCGGTTTAGAAGCGGACTCGCTGGCGGATGAGGACGATGTGGATGCGGCGGGCAGTTCCTGGTGGATCTCGAGGATCTTCCCGACCTGGCTGTGCTGCCCGTAGACAGCCTGCGCGCGGGCGTCTTCCAGCGGCAGGCTGTGCTGGTAGATCCGCTGGTGCGCCGCTGCCAGCGTTGGCCACCAGCTTCTGCGCGCCCACCACGAAGATGACATTGGCCGCACCCCAGGCGTAGGAGGCGAGCTGGCTGCCCGACGCCGACGCGATCACCAGGGTGCCGTCCCGAGTGACCGCGTGCACGCTGCCCAGCGCGTAGTCGGGCTGGCCGCCGATCGCCTTCATTTCCTGCGCCTGGGTGGCGAAGTCGAGCGCGAACATCGTGTTCCGCGCCGACTCCCACCGGCCGCCGGCATCGTTGATCGCGTCCGCGATCCCAGTCTCAGCCAGCGTCACCGAAGTGTTGGTCATCACCGACGAGCCGTTCGGGATGCGGGCCAGCACCGCCTCGCGAGCGGCATCGAGATCACCCACGAGCTCGACACTGAAGCCATGCTCCTCCAGCGCCACCACACTTGCCTGCAGCGTGTGCTCATCCGACACCGTGGTGAAGCGGCCGGGGACGACAGTAGTGCTCATTTGCTAGTCCTCCTTGATGCAGCTAGCTGGCTGGTCGAGTGGCCCCGAAGCTACTGGGCATCAAGGTGAGTGGCTGTCACCTGGTTCCGGTGATTGTGCGGGCCAGCGGCCGCGCCCGCCAGGCAAGGGCCGGCGAGGTGCGCTCGGCAGGAGGCGCGGGCGCGAGGAGCGATGACCCAGCAACAGTCCGACTATACCGCCCGTCGTTGGAGTTCACCGAGCGTGACGATTTCAATGACCATGCCCCAGGGCTCATTGGCACCATGATGCCTGGTAAGCGCATCACACCATCACAGCACCGCCGCTGATGTCGAGGACCACGCCGGTGATCCAAGCTCGCCTCATCTGAGGCGAGGTACACGGCGGCGCACGACGTCCTGCGGGGTGCCGAGCCGCCCCAGCGGGTGGGATTGGATTAGTTCCCGCTGCTGCTGTTCGGGGATCCAGGCCTTGTTCTTCTCATTCAGGATCGTCTCCGGGGCGATGCAATTGGCCCGAATGCCATGGGGACCGACCTGGGCCGCGAGGTCTTGGGTGAGCAGCTGGACACCTGCCTTCGCCGCCCCGTACGCCACGAGGGTGTCGGCACTGGCTCGGCGACCGGCCGCGAATGACATGGTGATGATGCTGCCGGTTCCGCGCCTCTTCATGCCGGGCAGAAAGACCGTACGCCTGCTCCACGCGCGCCCGAATGGCCTCGATGTCGGCGAACTTCGTGACATCGCCGGTGACAAACATGGCCTGGCCGCCGCCGTTGGTTGATGTCGGCCTGGACCTTCGCCAAGGCTTCGGTATCCCGGCCGTGGAGGACGACCTTCGCGCCCTGTCTGGCGAACGCCACTGCGATTTCCGCCCCGATGCCGCGCGAGCTTCCGGTCACTAGGACCACTTTGCCGTTCAGGTCGGTCATCTTTCCTCCTTGCTCATTACGGCGTCGACCCGGGTCGCCACCTATATACGCTAAAGATCATTTTCGGGATGCCGCTTGTGATCACAGACGATTCCGTCACTCGCTGACAAGCGGCCGGTGGAACTCGGCGCGCCCGCGGCGTTCGCCGGGATCGAAGCTTGATGCTTTGGCGAGTCGAGCAGCACCATTGTCAGGGTTTGCGTCCGATCGGCTAATCCACATTCGAGGCTGCTGAGCCGGAGAGGCCGATTTTCGAAACCGAAGCTCGTGACTATTGGGCCCGAATTGGGCACGGAGCAGGCGTGATCAACTTTGACTCCACCCGATTCGCAGCTCATGAAATCCCGCCTGACAAGGCGCGTAGGGTAGGTCGCGCGCCGATGATCATGAAAACAGATGACCAGCCTGGTTATTCTTGTCATCTCCGTGTTCGAATAACTTGGGCGAGTGAAAGCTCGTTGACTAGGGCCGATGCTGTGGAGCGGGTGACGAGAATCGAACTCGCATGGCCAGCTTGGAAGATCGCGATCACGGCGCCCACAGGCGTGCACCGAGTCGCCCGCTTGCGCTCATGACTGACCCTGGATTACCGACACTTGCCCTGTTTAATGGCCCGTTAATGGCCCACGCAGCTCCGTCAACCGGACCGGCCGTGGTCACATCGCACCGAGGAGCTGGGCCGCCACCCTGTGATCCCCGAGCCTGACAAGGTGATCCAGGTCTGCACATCTCAGGACTGCGGCCGGCATCTTCCATGACCAGGAGCCGTCCGAGCCCTCCACACCTAACGCACGTGAAGTCCCGCCGCGGCTCCCGAAGCAATCCCGCTGTCGCCCAGACTCTTTCCGGGAAGTCCGCTACGAAACGGCTCTCCCTCCCATGACCTCTACTCTCAGCCCGCCCGCGTCGACGACGGCTAGCTCAGCCACCAACGCTCGAGCCGTCAGCTCCTTTACGGCCCTGACGCGCCGCGTTCACGATCTTGATCTCATGCGCCGCCGGTACGGGTACTACTGGACCAAACTGATCAGCGGGTGCTCATTCTGGTCGCCTGGGTACTCGCCTTCATCTGGATCGGAGATAGCTGGTGGCAGCTTGTCACCGCCGGTGTGCTGCCCATCATGGCTCAGTTAGGGTTCCTCGGCCACGACGCAGCCCGCCGCCAAATCTTCAAGTCCGGCCGGTGGAACGACTGGACGAGCATGATCATCGCAAACCTGCTCGCCGGCATCAGCTACGGCTGGTGGCGAAACAAGCACAACCGACACCATGCCAATCCGAATAAGGTCGGTTCCGATCCCGATATCGACTGGGCGCCATTATCGCTATGACCCCCGAGCAGGCAACCCGGCCCCGTAGCCGATTGATGACGTGGCTGGTGTCCCACCAAGGCTGGTACTTCTTCCCGATCCTGATGCTCGAAGGCCTCTCACTCCGCTCCGAAGGCATCCGGCGCGTCGTGAAACGCGGCCCGGTCGAGCGCCGATGGGTCGAGTTCACCTTATTGATGGTCCGCCTCGGTGGCTTCGTCGCTCTCGCGTTCCTGGTGTTGTCGCCGGGCAAGGCCGCGGCCTTCCTCGCCGTCGAGGTGGCCGTCTTCGGCCTCTACTTGGGCTCATCGTTTGCGCCGAACCACGTCGGCATGCCGCTTGTCTCCCCGCGACTGAAGTTGGACTTTCTGCGCCGCCAGGTCCTGATGAGTCGCAACATCAGCGGCGGACGCTTCATGTCAATCCTCATGGGCGGCCTCAACCACCAGATCGAACACCACTTGTTTCCCTCGATGGCCCGCCCTTACCTCCGCAAGGTGCAACCCCTGGTCGCGAACTACTGCGCGGCCGAAGGCGTGCCATATACCC
>JBKPBV010000191.1:0-6738 GCA_046727055.1 Actinomycetota bacterium
CAAGTCCAATGTCCGCGATATCGAGTTCAACCTGTTTGAGGTACTCGGGCGCGAGGAGATCCTGGGCGCACCACCGTACGCAGACCTGGACCGCGAGACCGTCTCGGCCATCCTCGCCGAAGCCGCTCATCTCGCCCGGACGAAGCTTGCCGAGTCGTTCGCCGATGGGGAGCAGAACTTGCCGGTTTACGATCCCAAGACCCATTCCGTGGCGGTGCCTGAGCACCTCAAGAAGTCATTCCGTGCGCTGATGGACTCCGGAGCGTGGCAGCTCGAGCTGCCGGAGGAGCTGGGCGGGCACGTTACCCCGCCTTGGGTGCAGTGGGCGGTCCACGAGTTGTACATTGGCGCCAATCCATCGGTAATGCTCTACTCGGCCGGCCCCAAGTTCGCCTACGGCATGTGGGTGGTGGGCAACGACCGCGATCAACGTATCGCCAAGATCATGATCGAGCGCCAATGGAGTGCCACGATGGTGCTGACCGAGCCGGACGCCGGCTCCGACGTCGGCGCGGGGCGGACCCGAGCGGTTCCACAGGCCGACGGCAGCTGGCATATCGAGGGTGTTAAGCGTTTCATCACCTCGGGCGAGCATGACTTGTCCGAGAACATCATTCATCTGGTACTCGCCCGACCGCAGGGCGTCGCGGGCGCCGGCGGACCGGGGACCAAGGGCCTGTCGTTGTTCGTGGTACCCAAGTTCCACTTCGATCTTGACACCGGCGAGCTGACCGGTGAGCGCAATGGAGTGTTCGCAACCAACCTTGAAAAGAAGATGGGCATCAAAGCTTCGGCCACCTGCGAGCTGACCTTCGGCGGCACGGACTTGCCCGCGAAGGGCTGGCTGCTGGGCGAGGTGCACAACGGCATCGCGCAGATGTTCCTCATGATCGAACACGCGCGCATGCTGGTGGGCACCAAGGCGATCGCCACCTTGTCCACCGGATATCTCAACGCACTCGAGTACGCCAAGACTCGAGTTCAGGGACCTGATCTGACTCAGGCTGCCGACCGGACCGCGCCGCGGGTGACGATCATGCACCATCCTGATGTGCGCCGCTCGTTGCTGACGCAAAAGTCCACTACCGAAGGATTGCGAGCGTTGCTGCTCTTCGCGGCAACCATCCAGGACCGCAATGCAATCGCCCGGGCCAACGGCACCGCCGATTCCGCGGCGGCGCGGCTGAACAATCTTCTGCTGCCGATTGTCAAAGGTTATGGCTCCGAGCGCTCGTGGGTGCTGCTGGGAACCGAGACGCTACAGACCTTCGGAGGTTCTGGCTTCCTCACCGACTATCCAATTGAGCAGTACGTGCGGGACGCCAAGATCGACACCCTGTATGAGGGCACGACAGCGATCCAGGGCCAAGATCTTTTCTTCCGCAAGATCGTCAAGGATCAGGGCCGCGCTCTTAATGATCTTTCGACGCAGATCAGTCAGTGGATCTCCGCCGAAGGCGGCAACGGCCAGCTCAAGGAGGAACGCGTCTTGCTGCGGCAGGGCTTAGACGATGTGCGGGGGATCGTGGCAGCAATGATCAACGATCTTGGCGCGTCGGTTCCGGGGGTACCTAACAGCGATCCACGCAAGATCTACAAGGTGGGCTTGAACACCACGCGATTGCTAATGGCGCTCGGCGACCTGATCTGCGCATGGCTGCTGCTTCGCGGTGCCGAGGTAGCGCTCGACCGGCTCAATGGGGAGCTTCCTCCTGATGAAAAGGCCTTCTACGAAGGCAAGGTGGGCTCGGGCCGCTGGTTTGCGCGTACGGTGCTCCCCAAGCTAGCCGCCGAACGTGTCATCGCCGAGGCGACCGATCTCGCGGTCATGGATCTCCCGGAAGCCGCCTTCTGACGGGCGGCCCGGGCCTCGACAGTCGACTGTTGGAAACGCACGTGTACGTTCGCTCCAGTCGCGTTGCACGCGTTGCAACGTGTGCAGAGTGATGGGAACGCACGTGTACGTGCGTTCCTGACGAGCGTGACCAGAGTGAAGCGTGACCAGAGTCAGGCGTAACCAGAGTCAGGCGTGACCAGAGTCAGGCGTGACGAGAGTCCAGCGTGACCAGAGTCCAGCGTGACCAGAGTCAGGCGGCTTGGCCGAAACGGCTGTGAATGCTGGCGGCCCCGAGCGCTTAGGGAGACGATTGGCGCATGACTCATCCCATCAGCTCATCACCGTCCCGCATAGTCATTATCGGAGCCTCGTTGGCCGGAGCGTCGGCTGCTATTGGGCTGCGAGATCTGGGGTACGAGGGTGAGGTCACGTTGATTGGTGAGGAAAGTCAGCTCCCGTACGAACGACCACCACTCTCCAAGGCTGTGCTGATTGGCAACACGGACGAGCCGGACTGGGTCGCCAACGAGGCCACCTATGCCGACAAGAACATTTCGCTGAAGCTCGGGACTATTGCCACCCGCATCGATCGGGCTCGCAAGGTCGTGGTCGCCAGCCGCACCGAGTACCCGTACGACAAGCTGCTGATCGCCACCGGTTCGGCGCCGCGCCGGCTGGACGTGCCTGGTGCGGATCTTGAGGGAGTGCTGACGCTGCGCACCCTCGAGGAGTCTCTCGCGCTGCGCGAGCGGTTCACCGAAGGCGCAACCATCGTGATCGTGGGAGCCGGGTGGATCGGCTGCGAGGCAGCATCCGCCGCCCGGCAGCGCGGCGCCAAGGTGACCGTGATCGAACCGCGGTCACAGCCCTTGCGCCATGTGGTCGGTGAACAAGTCGGTGCAGCCTTCGCTGCCCTCCATCGTGATCATGGTGTGGACCTGCGACTGGGTATCGGTGTGACCGGTTTCGCCGGCGATGGCGCGGTGTCGTCAATACACATCAAGGGCCATGCATCCGTGCCGGCTGACACGGTACTGATCGGAGTCGGCGCCGCGCCGAATATCGCCCTGGCCGACGTTGCCGGTCTCAAGCTCGCCGAGGGCGGGATCGCTGTCGATGCAACGCTCAGGACCTCCGACCCCAACATCTACGCCGCCGGCGATGTGGCGGCCCATGATCATCCGAAGTATCGGAGTCGGGTCAGGGTCGAGCACTGGGCGAATGCAAAAGATCAAGGAGCACACGTCGCCGGCAACCTGCTCGGTGGAAATGAGCCCTACGTGTTGCGGCCTTTCTTCTTCTCCGACCAGTACGACCTCGGGTGCGAGTATCGGGGGTTCGCCGACCCGGCGAAGGACCGGCTGGTGGTGCGGGGCGATCTGGCGTCGCGGGAGTTCACGGCGTTCTGGCTGCGGAACGGTGCTGTGGCAGCGGCAATGAACGTCAACCAGTGGGACGACACCGACACCCTCCAAGAGCTCGTCGACTCGGGTCGTCAAATCCGCGACAAGGAGCTCCTCGTCAGCTGACTTGTCAGCGTAAGTGGGGAGTTAGAAGAGGAGAGCGAGAGCTGGGTCGTTGAGGATGGCGGCTACGTCGGCGAGGAACGTGGAGCCCTGGGCGCCGTCGGCGAGCCTGTGGTCGAAGGAAACCGACAATGTCGTCACCCAACGCGGTTCGATCCGCTCCTCAGATCCTTCGCCGACCACCCAAGGGCGCCGACTGATCTGGCCGAAGCACAAGATCCCGGATTCACCTGGATTGAGGATCGGAGTACCAGCGTCCACGCCGAACACCCCGATGTTGGTGATCGTGAAGGTGCCGCCGGCCATGTCCGCAGGCTGCGTCCGGCCCTCGCGGGCCGTTGCCACCACATCCCTAATGGCAGCCGCCAGGTCGGCGAGGTCGAGCGACTCCGCACCTTTGATGTTCGGCACCAGGAGGCCGCGCGGAGTTGCGGTCGCGATCCCGAGATTGATCGAACTCTTGAGCACAATCTGCTGAGCGGGCCCATCCCAGAAGGAGTTGAGTTCCGGCGTACGCCTCAGCGCCAGGCATACCGCCTTGGCGACGATCAACAGCGGGGACACGCGAAGATCAGCGAACTCCTGGCGCGCCCTGAGCCGCTCCACCAACTGCATCGTCGCGCTGACGTCGCAGTCCTGCCAGACCGAGACATGGGGCGCAGTGAACGCCGAGCGCACCATCGCATCCGCCGTCGACTTGCGTACACCCTTAATCGGGATCCGTACGTCCTCGCGCGCCCCTTGTCGGACTTCTACAGGCTCAGCCGGCATGCCTTCCTCGGCCCGCGCGCTCGCCGCAGTCACGTCATCACGCGTGATCACGCCACCGGGCCCACTGCCGACAACGAGTGCAAGATCAACACCAAGATCCTTGGCCAGCTTCCGCACCGGCGGTTTGGCCAGTACCGCACCGCCGGATGGTGTGGGTGTTGGCGCCGCTTGACCTGGCCCGGGCAGCGGCTCGCCGGTTGGCGCATCCTGCTCGGCATGCAACGCCTCACGGTGGTCGGCGCGGCGGGAGACCGGAGCATGGGTGGTAAAAGTGTCCGCAACCTGGTGGTGCGCCTCTACGGGCCCATCCCCGGCGCCGCGCCGTGGGCGCCGCTTGGCTGTCCCGGTGCGTGGCCCGTAGCCGACCAGGTTCGGCACCTCCGCCTCCTCGCCATCGCCGCTGGTCTCGGGCGATTGCGCTCCATCGAGACCATCGTCGATGGAGATGATCGGGGTACCCACATCGATGGTGTCGCCCTCACTCACCAAAAGCTCGGTCACCCTGCCGGCGTACGGGCTCGGAAGCTCAACCAGTGACTTGCTGGTCTCGACCTCGACCAGGATGTCGTTGATCCTGACCTCATCGCCCACCGCGACCCGCCAGGTGACGATGTCCGCCTCCACCAGGCCTTCTCCCGGATCCGGCAGCCGAAATGTGTGCGACGCCATGGAGCCCTCCCGACTCAGTAGGCCAGCGAGCGATCGACGATATCGAGAACCCGGTCAAGATCAGGAAGGTACTCCTCCTCAACGCGGCTCGGCGGATATGGGATGTCAAAACCACCCACCCGCAGCACCGGTGCCTCCAAAGAGTAGAAGCACTGCTCGGTGATGCGTGCGGCAAGCTCAGCACCCATCCCGAGATTTAGTTGGGCCTCGTGCACAGTGACCGCCCGTCCGGTCTTCTGCACCGACTCGACGACCACCGCCATGTCGAGCGGCGACAAAGTGCGGAGGTCGATCACCTCAAGATCATGACCCTCCTCCAGGGCAGCTTCGGCGGCGTCCAGGCAGGTCTTGACCATGGGCCCGTACGCGACCAACGTGACCTCGGTTCCCGGGCGAGCCACCCGCGCAGAATGCAACGGCTGCGGCGGCACCGACTCATCTACCTCGGCTCGCTCGTGATAGCGCCGTTTGGGTTCGAAGAAGATGATCGGGTCGTCTGAGGCAATCGCCTGCTGGATCATCCAGTAAGCATCGACAGGGTTGGAGCATGTCACGACCTTCAGGCCGGGCGTATGGCCGAAGTAGGCCTCGGGGGATTCGCTGTGGTGCTCGACGGCTCCGATTCCTCCGCCGTAGGGGATCCGGATCACGATCGGCATCCGCAACAGGCCTCGTGACCGGTAATGCAGCCGCGCGGCCTGGCTCACGATCTGGTCGAATGCCGGGTAGACGAATCCGTCGAACTGGATCTCACACACCGGGCGGTAGCCGCGCAGCGCCATGCCCACGGCGGTGCCGACGATGCCGGATTCCGCCAGCGGCGAATCGACCACCCGATGCTCGCCGAAGTCCTTCTGCAGGCCTTCGGTGACCCGAAAGACCCCACCTAGCTTTCCCACGTCCTCGCCTGCGATCACCACTTTCGGATCGGCTTCCAAGGCTCTCCGCAGACCCGCATTGAGAGCCTTCGCCATGGTCATCGTGGTCATCAGACGCCTCCCCCGTACACCGGCTCAGCTTGTCGAGCTCCCTCGCCGGACTCAGAATCCTCAAACGTTGCCAGGTATTCGGCGTAGCTGGCCTTCTGTTCAGCCAGATAGGGCGTCTGCTCGGCGTACACATAGTCAAAGAAGTCGAGCATCTTTGGGTCGGGGAGAGCGAGGCAGCGGGCTCGCAGATCGGCTGCGCAGTCGGCCGCTTCGGCCTCCATCTCAGCGAAGAAGTCCTCATCACCACTGCCGCTTCGTCTCAGGTACGCCCGGACACGCTCGATCGGGTCCTTGAGCCGCCAGTGCTCGAGCTCGTCGGCGAGCCGGTATTTTGTCGGATCATCCGAGGTGGTGTGGGCGCCCATGCGATAGGTGTAGGCCTCGATCAACGACGGGCCGCTGCCGGTACGCGCTCGCTCGAGAGCCACCGTGGTCGCCGCGTAGACCGCAAGCACGTCATTGCCGTCGACGCGTACGCCGGGGAAACCGAAGCCAGAAGCCCTGCGATACAAGGGAATCCTCGACTGCCGCTCGATCGGTTCCGAGATCGCCCATTGATTGTTCTGGCAAAAGAAGACGATGGGCGCGTTGTAGGAGCTGGCAAAGATGAAGGCCTCGTTGACATCGCCCTGGCTGGTAGCGCCGTCGCCGAAGTAGCCGACGACTGCCATGTCGCGATCGGGGTCACCGGTGCCGACGAGTCCGTCGCGTTCCACGCCCATTGCGTAGCCGGTCGCGTGTAGTGTCTGCGCACCAATGACGATCGTGTAGAGATGGAAACGGGTCTGCTGCGAATCCCAGCCGCCAAGATCAACTCCTCGGAACAGGCCCAGCAGGTGCACCGGGTCGACACCTAGGCACCATGCCACCCCATGTTCTCGATAGGTCGGGAAGACGAAGTCGCGCTTGCCGAGCGCCCGTCCCGAGCCGACCTGCGCCGCCTCTT
>JBKPBV010000192.1:0-3144 GCA_046727055.1 Actinomycetota bacterium
CCGCTGCCCAGTTCCCACATGCGATCACCAGCAACGCTGGGCTGCCGTGTCAGTGTTGGTCCACAGCCGTACACACCGGCACCAACAACGCTCCATACGCAACCTTCGCGGAGTTCGGCACGAAGCGCTGAGTGACCAACTGAGTGACTACCGGGTCGACGACCGGCACAGCCACGCACACGTCCACGGACCGAGTCCACGCTCAGTTCTCGACCTCGACGACTCACCGACCGTGCTTCGGGACAAAGAAGTCACCGCTACCGTCGCTGCCATAGTGAGCAGCTGTCTAACCATCTGGCCCGGCTCAACGTGCCGGGTAAACACCTTGTAAATCAGACGGGGCCAACACCAGCCCCAGCCCGTGGTCTCCGATCTATGGGACCCCGAGATTGAGAGCTACTTGGCGGCATTGGCAGCCTTCGATGCGAGTACGTTGTCGAGTCACCTGTTCGGTCCTCGTGATATCCGCTCGAGCGCGTCGAGATTCTTCCGATCGGCCTCGGGCAATGCATGGAGGTACTTCTGCGTCGTCTGGATCTGGTGGTGACCCATCCTGTCCATCACCGACCGCAGATCTCCTTGACGGCTCCCGCCACTTCGTCGATCACTGGTCTAGGGGCAGGTCGTGCGTCCGCAGCACGTCGGCCGGCGTGAGCTCGGCGAAGCAGTGCGGATACGGGCCGTGGCCGAGATCCTCGACCAGGATCGGCAACCGGCCGCGGTCCATTTCCAGCACGACGAGTTCGGACGGATCGAGATCGGCGTAGTGGTTCATAACGATGCCGAGGACCTGGCCGGCGAACGAGCAGTGCACAAAGCCTTCACGCTCATACCCCAGGCCGCGGCTCGACCATGGGTAGCGGCCGGTAGCCTCGGCCTCTGCCCACGCCGACCGCTCCGCAATGTGGAACACCGGCTCGGGAATCGGCTGAGGCGCGGCGAGCAGGCCGAGCCCGACCAGATCAGCACGTAGCCGCTCGGCGTCGGTGAAGGTCAGCGCAGCCATGCCGAGGGTAGCGGCGGCGGCCACATTGGCCGGGATGTCGTCGATGAAGACCGTCGAGCCGGCGGACAGGCCGTGCCGATCGAGGGCCAGTTGGTAGAGCGCCGGCTCGGGCTTGAGCAGCCCTTCGGTGCCGGAGACGACGATGGTATCGAAGCGGCGCAGGATGCCGAAGCGCTCGGTCGCAAGCGGGAATGACTCGGCGGACCAGTTGGTCAGCGCGATCAACCGGACGCCCGCCTGCCCCAGTTCAGCGAGGATCCCGCTCGTCCCGGGCACCATGCCGGTCAACGTCGCGTCGAAGTGGACGCGGTAGCCGAGGATAGCCTCCCGGTCATCCGGGAAGCGAGCGATGAGCTCCTGCTCCGCCTCCTCGAACGAACGGCCGCCGTCGTTCAGCCGGTTCCAGCCGGCGAAGTCGACTCGTTCCAGGAAAGTCGCGACCTCCTCGGCCGGCAGCACCCGCTCGTACGCTCTACGCGGATCCCAGGACACCACCACCCCGCCCAGATCAAAGATGACCGCATGGCTCCGCATCACCTCTCCTGCGGATGAAACCACAACAGCAGACTATGGTCATACGAACACCGAGATGCCGGCCATCGCGGCGGCGATCATCAGGAAGCCGAGCCATGCTAGATCAGACTGCTGAGTGACCAACTGAGTGACTACGGGGTCGACGTCCCGTACATTCAGGCACACCTTCACGGACCCGACTCGAGCTTAGTTCACCACCTTGACGACTTACCGACCGTGCTTCGTGAAGAAGCAGTCGTGAGCCGGACTGACAGCAACCCCCGCCGGCCGTCGGCAATGCGGTCATGCCCGGTCGTTCAGCAACTTCATGGCTGTCTCGACGCCCCGGGCGAGGAGCTGATCGGACAGGTCGCGGTCTGAGAGCGCCCGGGCGAGCTGCAGCGTACCGAGGATCAATCCGAAGAGTGTGAGCGCGTCGGTTCGCGCCGGCTCGGCGCCTGCCGGGTCGAGACGCGACGCGATGTCGTCGATGACGCCCATGAGTTCGTCGGTGTAGACCTGTTTGGTGGCGGCGGGGCGGCGGGCGATCTCGTCGAGCAGCGCAGCCGACGGGCAGCCGTCGGCGTACTGGTCGCGGTGCTGCGGGGATAGGTAGGAGCGGATGAACGCTTCGAGTCCCTCCCGGTCCGGGGTGTGGGCGTCGAAGCTTTGGCGTTGGGCGCGCAGCTGGTCGGCGAGCGCGTTCGCGATGAGATCTTCCTTGGACGCGAAGTGGGCGTAGAAGGCGCCGTTGGTCAGCTCGGCGTCGGACATCACGGTGGCCACGCCGGCGCCGTCGATGCCGTCTTGTTTGAAGCGCCGTCCGGCCGCTTCGAGGATGCGTTGTCTGGTGGCCTGCTTGTGGTCCTTGCTGTAGCGCATGAGCGACCTCTCTCGCCGAACTGCTCTCCGGTCGTGTCGTGGTGGACGTGTTCACATCCCACTATTGCATTATGACCATAATATTGTATTATGACCGTAATGCAACATTACCTGGTACGCGCAAACAAAGGAAAAAAGCGATGACGACGATCCACACACCCACAGGTCCAGCTTTGAACACGGCGTGGCAGAACGCGCCGACGTACACCATTAACGCCGACGGCGTGGAGTTCGCCTACCGTGAGCTAGGCCCGAGCACCGGGGTGCCGGTGGTCTTTCTCACCCACCTCGCCGCGGTGCTGGACAACTGGGACCCCCGAGTCGTGGACGGCATCGCCGCCAAGCATCGGGTCATCACCTTCGACAACCGAGGTGTCGGTGCCTCCACCGGGGCCACGCCGTCGACCATCGAGGAGATGGCCAGGGACGCCGTCACCTTCATCCGCGGCCTCGGCTTCGATCAGGTCGACCTCTTCGGGCTCTCCATGGGCGGCATGATCGCCCAGGTGATTGCACAGCAGCAGCCGCAGCTGGTGCGCAAGATGATCATCGCCGGAACCGGCCCTGCGGGCGGCGAAGGCATCGACAAGGTGACCCGCATCACCTACCTCGACACCGCGCGAGGGCTACTCACCCGCCAGGACCCCAAGCAGTTTCTCTTCTTCACCAGGACCCCGAACGGGCGCCGCGCCGGCGAGGAATTCCTGACACGGCTGGAGGAACGTACCAACGACCGCGACAAG
>JBKPBV010000193.1:0-12638 GCA_046727055.1 Actinomycetota bacterium
GACAAGAAGAACCTCGATCTGACAGTGATCGACAACGGGATAGGTTTGAGTGGAAGCACGCGCCGCAGCGGCTTGGCAAACCTGAACCGGCGGGCAGAAAGGCGTGGCGGCTACCTTCATGTTGGTGACTCACCTGAAGGGGGGCTCCGGCTGCAATGGTCGATTCCGATCCGCCTGTGACCAGTGGCCGGCCAATTCGAGTCTTCATCGTTGACGATCACGAGCTGGTTCGGCGAGGGTTGACCGACCTGTTGACCACAACCGACGATTTGATCATCATCGGTGAGGCGGCGACGGCCGGCGATGCCTTACGTCGTATTCCCGCCGCCGCACCCGATGTCGCGCTGCTTGACGCCCGGTTGCCGGATGGCAGCGGCATCGATGTCTGCCGTGAGATCCACTCATCCCACGAGAACGTCAAGTGCGTGATTCTTACTTCCTACGATGACGATGAGGCGCTTCTCGCCGCGGTGATGGCCGGGGCATCCGGGTATCTGCTCAAGCAGATCGGTGGAAACAGCTTGGTGGAGGGGATCCGGCAGGTCGCAGCGGGGCGGTCGTTGCTGGATCCGGCAGTAACGCAGAAGTTGCTGGACCGGCTCCGTAATCCGGTCCAGTCCGATCCCGTGGTCGGCAGCCTGACTGTCCGAGAACGGGAGATTCTCGATCTCATCGCTGATGGATATACCAACCGGCAGATCGGTGAGCGGCTGTTCCTGGCGGAGAAGACGGTGAAGAACTACGTGTCGGGTCTGCTCACCAAGCTCGGCATGCAGCGGCGTACGCAGGCGGCGGTGTATGGGGCTACCCTGCGCCGGCGTACTGCAGGAACATCCCCGGGCGGCTCTTGAGAGGAACCAGGCCCTTCGCGACGGGTGCTCATTGCGCCACCCAGGGTTGGTGCCAACCGCCGCTTTGTGCCGGCAGCCCGTCCGCTGCCGACGGCCCCCACGACCCGGGAGCGTACGGGTGCACTGGGGGTGGCGCGTCCAGCAGTGGCTGCATGATTCGCCAGGTCTCCTCGACCCCGTCCTGGCGGGTGAACCGCGTTGCCTCGCCGACCATCGCAGCGTGGAGCAGGACTTCGTACGGGGTCGGCCCTTCGCCCCCCTCCTCCGCGAACTCCATATCGAGGTGGATGGCCTCCGGGATGCGTGAGTCCGCGCGCCGGGCATTCACCCTGAGTCTGATTCCTGTCGATGGATCCAGTCTGATGACAACTTGGCTGGGCTCTGGACGGTGATCGGGATGCAAGCCGAAGCCCAACCGGGGCGGATGCTTGAAGACAAGCCGAAGTTCCGTCTGGGTTACCGGGAGCCGTTTGCCGGCGCGGATGAAAAACGGCACCCCTGACCAGCGCCAATTGTCGATGTCGAGCCGCAGTGCGGCATAAGTCTCCGTGGTCGAGTCGGCGGCGACGCCGGGGATGCGCAGGTAGCCGTCGTACTGGCCGCGGACATAGTTGGCAGGATCGGCATCGGCGACCGCGCGGAAGAGCGCGACCTGAGCGTCCTTGATCGTCCGTGGGTCCCGTCCAGAAGGTGGCTCCATTGCGGCTGCGGATACCACCTGCATGAGGTGATTGACGACGACGTCGCGCAGCGCACCGACGGGATCATAGAAGTGGCCCCGGTCCTCCACACCGAAGTCCTCCGCCATGGTGATCTGCACGCATTCGAGATAGTTGCGATTCCAGAGCGGCTCGAACATCGAGTTGGCAAACCGCAGGTAGAGGATCTCCTCCAGGCCCAGCTTCCCCAAGTAATGGTCGATGCGGTACAGCTGGGACTCCTCGATGTATTGATGCAGTTCCTCGGCCAAGGCGTGGGCGGAGGCTCGGTCGTTTCCGAACGGCTTCTCCACAACCACGCGGCCGGTCGTTGTCAGGTGAGCCTCGGCCAGGCCCTTGACCACCCTGCCGAACAGGAAAGGCGGGATCTCCAGGTAGAACACCGGACACTCGGCGCCTTTGATTGCCGCTGCCACCCGTTGGTAGGTCGCTGCATCGCTGAAGTCGCCGTGCACGTACGACAGCCGTGCAGCGAAGCGGTCGAAGATGCTGGGATCGATCGTTTCCCCACTGGCTTCGATCGACTCGCGGGCGTGCTGCTTCAACTGGTCCACCGTCCAGTCGCTGCTGGCAACTCCGACGATCGGGCATTGCAACAGCCCGCGCTGCTCCAGCCGATACAGCGAGCGGAACGTCATCACTTTGGCCAGGTCGCCGGTGATCCCGAAAACGACGAAGACGTCCGCAACGCGCTGATCTGTTCTCGGGGGCTGGCTGCGCCCAGGGGCAGTCTGAGTCTCGACAGTTGTTGTCATCATTGTCTCCTCGGCGCGAGTGGCACCACCGGTTTCGGATCTCTCCGCAGCCTCCCGACTGGGCCCGGCCCAGACCCCTGCTCGGCAGTCAAGCAGCGGCTGAGGATCGCGTCGTCACCCGTTGCGGGTGACTGCTGGCGGCGGCTCAAGCCGTGGCCGCATTTCTGGACCGGCGTCCCGATCCCTATCGCCGGCGTACTCGGCATCGCCTCAGTGGTTGCCGCGAACGCATGGATGAACTCTCCTCAGGGCGTAACCCTCGATTCCGCTGGCAACCCAGTGTGGGAAGCCAACTATGTGTGGTTGATCTTCACCTTCGTTGTCCTCTGGACGTGCTTTCCCGAGGCGTACGCGTCGATCACCTTGACAATGTCTCATCCACGCCTTCGTCCGGAAGCAGGCTCTTTTGGTCGAGCGGACCGGAGCAGGCGACGAGCGCGGGCGTCCACGCTTGATCGCGCACCTCCGGAACCTGGCTGGTCAGTCCTCCCAAGGAGGCGTGCGACCCATTTTTTGGTAGTACTTCGCTAGGTGACTCTTCACTCGATCCACGTCCGATTCCGGAATGTCGATGCCGCCGCGAGCACCCTGCATGATCGCGCCTGCGGCCATGATGGCGCGCGGCACGGCGACGAGCTTTCCGTTGACCTGATCGCAGATGAGCAGCTTGTACGCCGTGAAGTTGTCTTTGTTGTCAGCGTCGTACCAGACGTGCGCGTCGCGGTACTGCTCGTTCGGCTCGTCTTGGGCATTGGCCCACTTGCGTACCCGCTTGTCGGCCGCATCACCATCCCACTCGCGGTCGGCATCGGCTAGGTCGAAGTCCTGAAAGCTTGTGATGGCCATCGAACGTCCTTTCTCTCTACGGCGCATGAACTGGTCGAATTACGCTCCCGCCGCCAGCCGCTTTGCCAGTAACCTCTTTCCCTCCTCAGCACCTTTCCGGCTCTCATGCTGCGCGCGGCGAAAGAAGTCAGCGAGCTCGTCATCGTTGGCTCACGCTGCGTCCTCGATGTAGGTCTCCAAGCGCAGCACATTTTTGAGGCAGACTTCGGTGAACCATATGACGTCGTAGTCCTTGTCTTTTGTCCCAGTGACATTGCCAAACTCAGGGTTGCGGGTCATGGTTTTCCTTCCGCTTCAGCTCGTGACGGCTTAGAGATATCTGGTTGCACCTACCCCGAGATTCGCGGCCAAAACGGTCTGTGCGCGACTGTCTTGCGGCTACTCCCGTGCGAGAACAGCCGCTGCCATCCTCTGAACGCGTTCCGGATCGGCGATTGCATCGATCTCAACGATCTTGCCGCGAGCGACCGTGAAACCCATGACGGCAAAGGGCCGTCCATGCACGGTGATGACTACCCCGGCTGCTCCGTTGACGAGCGCATCGTGGAGCTGGGCGCCCGGCAGAGCGCCGATCAACGACTGCTCGGCGACGGCCGCCACACCATGGAACACCTTCGGAGCGCCCGGACGTCTGGTGCCATAGTCGGAGCGAAGTACGACGTCTGGATCGAGCACCGCGACGAGAGCTTCGAGATCGCCCCCACGTGCTGCCCGGAAGAACGCGTCGACGACCTCTCGTTGCCGAGCAAGATCAGGATCCGGAGCCGGAATCTCCGCACCTTTGACACGTCGCCTTGCCCTGCTGGCCAGCTGCCGCGCAGCCGGCGCAGATCGACCGATCATCGGCGCGATCTCTTCGAAGGGCAGCTGGAACATGTCGTGGAGCACGAACGCAAGGCGCTCCGCCGGTGAGAGGGTATCGAGCACGACGAGGAGAGCGAGGCTGACAGAGTCGGCCAGTATTGCTTCGTCCTCGGGCTGCGGCCCTCCCTCCCGACTGATCAGGGGATCGGGAATGTGGCCGTCAAGTGACTCCTCACGTCGAATGTTGCGCGCCCTGAGCACATTGAGACATACCCGGGCAATGATCGTTGTCAACCAGCCGCCGAGATTCTCAACCTCGCTCGCGTCTGCCCGGCTGACTCGTAGCCAGGTGTCCTGCACGGCGTCGTCTGCTTCAGTCAGCGACCCCAGCATCCGGTAGGCGACCGCTCGTAGATGGGGCCGCTGCTCCTCGAAGCGGTCTGCCAGCCACTCGTTGTCGTCCATCTGTCACATCGTCCCTTCGCCACGTGTCATAACAAGTGACCCCCCGTAGAGCACAGATGTGACAAGGAGAGAAACGCAATGAAGGCATTGATCACCGGCGGCACCGGCACATTGGGACGATTGGTTGTCCCGCGGCTGAAAGACGCCGGGCTGGACGTTCGGGTGCTGAGCCGGAGCCGCCGCGAAACCAAAGAAGGAATTGAGTCTGTAACGGGTGACCTCGCCACGGGCGAGGGGATCGCTGCCGCTGTGGAAGGAACGGAGATCATCCTGCATCTCGCGGGCTCCGGAAAAGGCGATGAGGACAAAACTCGGCATCTGGTAAGGGCCGCCTCGCGGAACGGAACGCGGCATCTGATCTACATCTCGGTCGTCGGTGCCGACAGGATCCCCGTCACCAGCTGGATCGATCGCGCCATGTTCGGCTACTTCGCATCCAAATTCGCTGCCGAACGGATCGTGGCCGATTCCGGCCTGCCATGGACGACGCTGCGCGCCACCCAGTTCCAGCAGTCGATGTTGCAGCTCGTGCAGCAGATGGCCAAGCTGCCTGTGATACCGGTCCCGACTGGGTGGAGGTTCCAGCCGATCGAGGCTGGTGAGGTGGCAGACCGGCTTGTCGAACTTGCACTTGGTACGCCGTCTGGTCTGGTTCCCGACCTGGCCGGGCCGCGCGTGTACGAGATGGCCGAGTTGGTCCGTAGTTACCTGCGCAACCACGGAAAGCACCGGCTGATCCTCCCGGTCTGGACCGCGGGCAAGGCTGCCCGCGCCTTCCGCGCTGGCGCCAACCTCGCGCCGAACCGGGCTGTCGGTCGGAATACCTGGGAGGACGCCCTGGCAGAGCGGGTGAGTTCGCAGACCGAGAGTGCGTTGCGAGCATGATCAGCTAGACATCGTTCTCTCGCTCCCGCAGGAACCTACGTAAACCCAGGCTTCTGACGGTCTGCACAGTTTGCAACCTGTGCAGACCGCCAGAAACCTACGTGAACGTAGCTTCCGTCAACACACTCGTCGTTATCCGTCTCCAAGGCCACCAATATCTGGCGATTCTGCCGATCTGGCGCTCATTTGCCGCCTTGAAACGCGTGAAGAGACGTTGGGGAACGAAGATGAAGTTCCCGGCGGTCCGGCACGGGAAGTGTTCATGATCAAGAAGAGTTGCGCGCGGCATTCTCAACTGCGGACAGCCAGGTCTCGCGGAATGCGGCACCGTCCACATCAACGACAACCCGCATCGACCGGCCTTCGGGATGAGGCTGGAAGGACAGCACGCCATCCTGCCACACAGGTCGCAGCCGCATCTTCGCGGCTGTTGCGCCCGACCAGCCGAGGGCCACGGCGCAAGCTACAGGGTCGTAATGAAAGTTCAGCAGGTCGTCCGGCAGCCGGGAGTATTCGCGTCCTAGCTTCACCATGTGATTCGCCTGTCCGTGCGCCTCGCTTTGTCGAGCCAGCAATTGTCCCAGGGCTCCAGCCGCCCGCAGGCGGGGCAAGTCCGCGCGGCGGAGGTGCGCGTTGAGCGTTGCGGGGAGCGTGACCAACGTCAGCCGAGCCTTTGATGCGACTACCGAGGCGGCCTGGGTGTCCCATTGCACGTTGAAGTCCATGTTCGGCCCCCATTGCGGGAGCCCGGGCGCCGGCGGCTGCAGCCAACCGCCCATGACGACAACCGCCTGCATGCTCAGGCTGCCGACGCGGGTGATCTCAAGCAGTGCCAGATTGGTGTACGGGCCGATGGCGACGAGTGTGGCCCCAGCTTCGAGGCTGCGGCAGAGCAGATCCAGTGCGGCACCCGGCGCGGACGGCCGGGGCATGATGTTCGGCGGCCAGTGGCGCTCATCATCAACTGGATCAGCACGGCCTAGCGTCGTTGATGAAACCTCCGCCCCGGCGGCTAGCGGGATGTCGTCGCGACCAGCCAGGCGCAGCAGGTACGCCACGCGCGCCGCCCGGCGCCCTCCCGGATCGGCCACGGTGGTGATGCCGGTGATCTCGACGCCTTGCCAGCCGAGCAACATCGCCAACGCGCATGCATCATCTGTGTCGCCACCAAAATCAGTGTCGAGATGTATGCGCACGTCGCCAGCATGCCGCTTGCGTTGCTGGCGCGCTCATTCCCCGGGATTCAGGGAGGTCGGATGTGCCCAGCCTTGCCCGCGTACCGGTGCACGGCAGTGCTAGTCCGCTCGTAGAGGTCGGCCGCCTGTTCGGGCGTACGCCCAATGGCCGTCAGGCCGAACCGTCCGTCGACGGCAAGGCATGACAACATGTGCAGGACAACTCCGGTGCCGGTTCGAGCATCAAAGTGGAGCCCGGCCGAAGCAACCGCCCCGATCACAGCATCCGGTGCGAGGCCGAGCCAAGACTCGTCGATGAGGTTGTCGGTCGCGCAGTACCACCGGTGCGTGCCGTCCGCGGCCTGCCACGCCCCGGCATCGGCGTCGTAGCTGCCGGGAACGAGGTGGCTGAGGACCACGTGAGGATGCGTCGTTCCGCCCTTGCGGAGGTTCACCTCCAGCGCGTAGACCTGCCAATGACCTGAGTCGTTCTGGACCGCGGCAAAGTCCACACTCAGCCGCCCGACGACGCCACGGCGGGCGAGGAGGTCGCCGATCGCCCGCCCGTGATGCGCCAGTTCCGCGGCGTATGCGGGATTGGCAGGGAAGCGGCAACCGGTGTACACCTGGCCCGACTCACCACCGAGCACTTGTTCGTGAGTGGCGAGTATCCGCACTTCGCCGAACGGGGTGAGCTCAATCTGGACACTGGGGCTGGTGAACCGGCTCCCGGTGATGAGTTCCTCAACGGCGCCGCCCGAGGCGAGGTCACGCAAGTACCAGTCGGGCAGCGTCAGCCCACGTGCAGGGACCTCACCAGGGCTGGCCGCTCCGTCGAGCTCGTCAAAACGGATAACGGCGTTGCCGTCACCAGCGGCGCTGTCGTCATGCTTGATGACCACACCGGTCGCGGTCGGCCGCTGCTCCCGGATCTCGTCGATGGCCAAGACCAGCTGGTCGATGGTGCGGACATCCTCCCGGCCTGGCGGCACCGGAACGCCAGCCTCCCTGAACAATCGCCGGCCGGAGCTCTTGAACCCGAGATGCCAGAGGCGCGGCGGCGTGCCGTCAATCGGCACCTGCAGCCGTTCCGCCAGCTCCACTTCACGTTCTGTCACGTTCCACGGTTCGATATAGGCCCGCCGACCTGCCAACGACGCGCCCAACGCCTCCGTGAGATCAGGCCGGTCCAAGAGCTTCTCCGCCAGGGGACGAGGGGAGTCGTCCGGCACGACCGCCACGCGGAACCGGGCCTTGGTGCTGGCTCTGTCCTGCGGAGGCACCAACGAGGCGTAGTAGTCGAGGACACGCTTTCCGGGCGCTTGGCAGGTGAGGAAAACCAGCTCGCAGCCCTCGATACGGTGCAGCATGAGCGAGGTGACGAGATAGCGGTGCTCCAACGCCGGGATCCGGGTCGCGTAGTGCGAGAGCAGGGTGTCGCCAACGCTGTACGACGGCAGCACGACCACCACGTGGTCCACGGCGCTACCGGGCCGGTTCAACCTCCAGACCGCTCCGAGGTTGGCCTGGAGTTCCTCGAAGGTCTTCATGCTGGCTCCTGCGCCCAGTCTCGCGCACCAGGATCGGACGATCGTCGGCAGCACCCTCGTAGCCAGCCACTAGGCTCAGGGCGGAGGGAATGCGGTGAGGCTGCCAGGAGCTGACGGAGCGCCTTTCACCTACTCAGCACCTGTCCTGCAGGACCGCGCGGTGCGGGTCGTGTTCGGCGGCGGAAGTCTTGGGCACGTCGCATCCGAGGCTCGTATGCTCGGCACTCGGATGGTGATCATTTCCGGCCGCCATGAAGCCGAAGCCGCAGCAGCGGTCAGCGCTGAGCTCGGCGATGATCTTGTTTGGCGGATCCCAGAGGTGGTGCAACACGTGCCCGTCGCGGCTGTCGCCCGGGGCCTGGAAGCGGCCCTCGACGTAACGGCCGGCGTACTCGTCTCCATCGGCGGAGGCTCGGCAACCGGGCTCGCAAAGGCCGTCGCGCGAGACACCGGACTGCCTATCGTTGCCGTGCCCACCACGTACGCGGGCAGTGAGATGACCTCGATCTGGGGGCAATCCGATCAAAGTGGAAAGACGACCGGTCGCGACCCGCGGGTGCTGCCGCGCACCGTCGTCTACGACCCTGCCCTCACGGTCTCGATGCCGGCCGAGTTCACGGCCGCGAGTGGCATGAATGCTCTGGCGCATGCCGTGGAATCGCTGTACGCGCCCGACAGCACTTCGCAATCCTCAGAGGTCGCCGAGGAAGCCATTCGCGCGCTGGCGCACGGTCTGCCCCGTGCTGTCAGGCAACCCGACGATCTGGCGGCTCGCACTGAGACGCTGCGCGGTGCCTGGCTTGCCGGCTGGGCGCTTGGCAGTACCACGATGGGCCTGCACCACAAACTTGCCCATGTGCTCGGCGGCACATATCACTTGCCACACGCCGCGGTACACAGTGTCTTGCTGCCGCACGTAGCCGCATTCAACGCTCCGGCAGCACCGGGTCCGTTCGGCCGGGCAGCTCGCGCATTGGATCTCAGTGGGCCTGACGCGGTGGGTTCGGGATTGTTCGAACTCGCCACGCGGCTCAACGCACCAACTTCCCTGGCCGACCTGGGCCTAGAACAAAACGCCGTCGAGGTGGTTGCCAAGATCGTCGCCCCCGGGTCAGCCAGCGCAGCCCCAGTCAGCAATCCCCGGGACTTCACGGAGGAGGATGTCAGTTACCTGGTGTGGCGGGCATTTCTAGGCGAGGAACCGCTGCAAGAGAGGAACTGATCATCATGACGCAGGTCAGCCCGAACGGCTTACATCACGTGACTGCCATCGCTACCGATCCGCAGTCAAACGTGGACTTCTACACCCGGGCGCTCGGGTTGCGCCTGGTGAAGCAGACGGTCAATTTCGACGCGCCGGACACTTATCACCTGTACTACGGAGACGAGAAGGGCAGCCCGTCGACTCTGCTCACGTTCTTCCCATGGCCGGGCGTCCCGCAAGGTCGCCAGGGCGCCGGAATGACGACAACGACAGCGTTTAGCGTTCCCGGACCTGCGATCGGATGGTGGTACGAGCGGTTCAAGAAGTTGGGGATCGACTCCGACCCACCACATGCCCGCGACGAGGAGGAGGTCCTTACCTTCCGTGATCCCGACGGCATGGTGATCGATCTGGTGGCCTCGGTTGGTGATCATCGCTCCGGTTGGGACGGGGTCGCCGACATCCCCGCCGACCACGCGGTCCGCGGCCTACATGCGATCACCCTGTCGGAGCGGCAACTCGACCCATCCGCCACGATGTTGACAGACCTTCTCGGAATGAAGCTGACCGGTGGGGAGGGGGACAGGTCGCGGTTCGGGATGGCTGGGGGTAGTTCGGGCACCTTGGTCGATGTCTTCGCCGGTGTACGCGACCGCGGCTGGCAGGCGGGTGGCACGGTCCACCACGTAGCCTTCCGCGCCCCAGACCTGGCGACGCAGACGCTCTGGCGGCAGGAGCTCGTAGCGCGCGGTGTTCAAGTGACCCAGATCATCGATCGGCAGTACTTCACGTCGATCTACTTCCGTGAGCCGGGAGGGGTGTTGTTCGAGATCGCGACCGACGCGCCCGGCTTCGCGGTCGACGAGCCGCTGCTCGAGCTGGGTCGCAGCCTCAAGCTGCCGCCGTGGCTGGAACCCAACCGCGAACAGATCGCCGCCGCCCTGCCACCGTTGCAGCTCGACATGGACATCCCGTGAACGCCGAGACCGGGCTTGATCGGCCGCACGTCTTCCTGCCTGCTGACGAGGGTGCAACGGGACCGCCGCTGCTGCTCTTGCACGGCACCGGCGGCGACGAGCACGACCTGCTGCCGCTAAGGGACCGGCTCTCGCCGGGTGCGGCGGTGTTGTCGGTACGCGGGACGGTACTGGAGAACGGGATGTCGAGGTTCTTCCGCCGGATCAGCGAGGGAGTCTTCGATGAAGACGATCTTCGTCGCCGGGCCGACGATCTCGCGGAATTCGTCGTGACGGCCGGCGCCGCGTACGGGATCGGGGACCCCTCGCTGGTCGCGGTCGGCTTCTCCAATGGAGCCAACATCGCCTCGGCTCTGCTGCTGCGGCGGCCGGAACTGCTGGTTGGCGCGGTGCTGCTGGCCGCCATGGTTCCCTACGTCGAACCCCCGGGCGCCGATCTCACCGGAACGCTGGTGATCATCTCCAACGGTGATCGAGATCCCTTGATCAAAACGGGAGTGACCCAACAGCTGGCAGGGCAGCTGCGGGAGCGTGGAGCAGAGGTGGTAGAACTGCCGCATCCAGGCGGGCATCAGATCTACCCTGCTGTTCTCCCGGAGATCCGCCGGATCATCGCCGGCCGGCCAACGCCCACCACAAGGAGTGCTGAATGAAGCTCGCTCACCTACCGCTTCGCGTCGCCACCGGCGCGTACATCCTCAACTCTGGCTTGTCTAAGCAGGGCCTTGAAGGCCAAGCAGCCGAGGGCGTACACGGAATGGCGTCCAATGCGATCCCTGCGCTGAAGAGGGTGCCGCCGGAGCAGTTCGCCAAGATCTTGTCGACCGGCGAGATCGCGCTTGGTGCGGCGTTGCTGATCCCGTTTGTGCCCTCGGCCCTGGTTGGAGCAGCACTGGCTGGATTCTCTGCCGGCTTGGTCCAGCTGTACCTCAAGACGCCGGGCATGCGGCAGCCCGGCAGCATCAAACCCACGCAAGAAGGCATTGGCCTTGCCAAAGATGTATGGCTGGTCGGTGCTGGATTGACCTTGCTCCTTGACGGTTTGCCGAAGCGGAAGCGCTGAGCCCCGTGACGGCAACCTGAGTCAAACCCGGGTTTCGGCGGATGAGACGGAGACGTTGTAGAACCTCCGTAAAGGAACCTGTTGAGCAGGGCACGCCGAACGCAGACTTAAGTCGTGATCTTGACCCAGCGGCAGCGGGTTGTCGTCTGGCTGGCGGCATTGTTTCTCGGGCCGGTGGTCGCCGGTCTGCTGACTCTGGCGCGTCCGCAACTGCACGAGAATCATGTGACCCTCGTGCTCGTGCTGGCCGTCGCGGTGGTTTCTGCTGCTGGGCTGCGTCCGGCTGGTTTGGTTGCCGCTGTGACGACCGCGCTTGCGTACGACTATTTCTGGACCGAGCCGTTCTACGCCTTTCGGATCTTCGACACCGATGACATCGTCACCGTCCTGTTGCTTGCCCTGGTGGGGGCCGCAATCGAACAACTCAGCTGGTGGGGCGGTCGGCAGCGCGCCGCGGCCACTCGGCGGAGGGCCTACTTGACCGCGCTCTCGCAAGCCGCCGAACCGATTGCGCCGGAGGCGCATGCAGCAACACTCGCGACGATTTCAGACACGGTGCGCGCCGTGCTGGACGCTGATAGCTCTCGCCTGGTGCTCGACGTGGAGGGCTTGCCCGATACGGTGCTGCACGGCGACGGCAGCGTCATCAGAGCAGGCCAGATCATCGATGTCGATCGGCAGGGGCTGCCGACCGATGACATCATCGCGATCCCGGTGCCTCGCCCTGGTTCACCTCCGGCTTACTTTGCCGTCACCGCGGCATCCCATGTCGCGCGTCCACAACCGGATCAGCGACAAGTTGCCGCCCTACTGGCCCACCTTGCGACGGGATCCCTGCCGCTTGAAAAGAAGGCCTCGAAGTCCCGAGACGTCCGATGAGCGTGCGGCTAGGGCTGGAAACGGTAACCCATTCCGGGCTCGGTGGTGAGGTGACGAGGCCGCGTCGGATCATCTTCCAGCTTGTGTCGGAGTGCCTTGACGTACTGGCGCAGGTATTGGGTCTGGTCCACGTACGTCGGCCCCCAGACTTCTTGCAGTAGTTGCCGTTGGCTCACCAGCCGCCCGGGGTGCCGGACCAAAGCTTGCAGCAACTGCCACTCGGTCGGGGTGAGATGAACTTCCGACACCGGTGGTGCCAGGTGCGTGAGCAACTCCCGTCGCGCATCCGCTGCGCCGACGGTGGCTCGGTGGGTCTCGTAGATCACGTGGTCGCTGAGGTCAACGGTCCATCGTCCGAGCTGCACGGGTTCCACCGGCTCGGGCTCAGCGGTGCGTCGGGTCACCGCCCGAATTCGTGCCAGGAGCTCCTCAACACTGAACGGCTTGGTGACGTAGTCATCGGCA
>JBKPBV010000194.1:0-4883 GCA_046727055.1 Actinomycetota bacterium
CGCCCGTGGAGTAGCTCAGGTCGAGCTCGTCGCGCAGGTGGACGAGGACCAGCCCCGGCGCCGCCTGTAGGTAGGCGAACCAGGCAAGGACCACGTACGCGAGCCATGTGAGCCGATCGCGATGGAATTCCGGCATCATTCGTGTAACGATAAACCAGTGGCTGGTGTAACGATAAGCAACCCCGCTAGGATGAGGCCGTGGCATGGTCCGTCGGCGCGAAGCGGGTGACCCTCGCGCAGGTGGCCGAGCTGGCGGGCGTGTCGGTCATGACCGCCTCCTACACCTACAACCGGCCGAACCGGGTATCCGAGCAGGCGCGCTCGAAGGTCCTGGCCGCGGCGGCTCAGCTGGGCTATCCCGGGCCCGACCCGAGTGCCCGGTCGCTGCGCCGCGGTAGCACCCGCACGCTGGGTGTCGTGATGGGTGAGCATCTGAGCTACGCGTTCGAAGATCCGGGAGCAGTGTCCTTCCTGGCCGGCATCGCCGATGTCTGCGCAGATCGCGGTTACGGCATGACCGTCCTGCCGATCACCGGCGCTGCCGAGGACGTTCGGCGGATCACGGAGGCCGCCGTCGACGGGTTCATCATCTGGACCACCACCGACGATGATCCAATCTTGCCGACCGTGCAGGCCGCGAAGCGTCCTGCCGTGGTGCACGGCGGGCCAGCGGTCGCCGGGTTGGAGCTGGTGACCATCGACAACCGCGCAGCGGCGTACGCAGTGGGCACCATCGCATTCGCAGGTGCGAAACGTCCAGCGATCCTGAGCCAACCGCTCTCCCGAAAACGGGTCAGCACGATCAGTCGTGGCACGGACATCACCGATGTGTTGTTCCCAGTGACGCGTGAGCGGCTGGAGGGCTACCGGCAGGCAGCCGAGGACACCGGCCTCGCATGGCGCGACGTGATCGTCGCGGTATGCGCACGAAACGGCGTCGCCGAGGCCGAGCGCATCGCGGCAACGCTACTCGCCTCCGCCGAGCCGCCCGATGCGATCGCCGCTATGAGCGACCAACAAGCGGCCGGGGTAGTCCGCGCCGCCCGCGCCGCCGGTCGCATCATCCCCGACGATGTAGCCGTAACCGGGTGGGACGACGCCGCCGTAGCGGCACAACTCGGGCTGACAACGGTCAGGCAGTCGCTGCACGAACAAGGCGCAGCATGCGCACATGCCGCGCTCGGGCAGAAGCCGAACTCCTACGACGCATCCTGGTCAATCGTTCGGAGAGGCAGCACACGTCTATGACAGCCCACCAGCGATACGGGGGCTCGGTCGGCTACTGAGACAGGCCAAGTCTCGCTCGTATGAGCCGAATCTCAGGCCACTCGGCTGGTTCAGAGTCAGCTGCGGCCTCACCGAGTCAGCGTTGCCGTATCACAGATGTTTCCGCCGGAGCGCTTCCCGGAGCCCTTCCTCCTGCGCGATGGCCTGGGCGATGCGCGCGACTCGCGGCAGATCCGGACGTTCGGCTGCGTCGCCGTATCGCTCAACGCGACCGCGTCCTTCGCGGCGATATGACGCCGACATGGACGCTGCCGAGCAGGCGGCACCAGTCCGAGCAGGCGGCACCAGTCCGAACCGCGCATGAACGAACCCAGTCCGTCGGTGAAGCCGGTGCGCCAGCTCGGACACCGCGGTGTCCAGCCCAGTTCGCGTTTGGCCTTCTCGCTGGAGATCCCACGGGCCCGGGTCATGATGTCCACCGCGCCCTTGCCGGCCACTAAGCGGGCGAGCCAGGCCGGCACGCGGCGCGGCGGTTTGGCGCCGAGCACGCGGGCCAGCTCCTGCAATATGTCGCGCACCGGTGCCGGCTCGTCATCGGCGACGTGGTAGATCCCCGGCTTGCCGCGTTCGATGGCCGCGACCGTGGCCGACGCGGCATCGGTGATGTGCACCATCGACCACACCCCACCACCGCCGCCAATGATCGGGAACCTCCGCTTGCGATCAGCTCGCCCATGACCGCGCCCGGCGCAGCCTCGATGCCCGTCCCTGGCCCATAGAAGCCACCGTAGGGAAGCACCATCCCATCGCCCCAGGTGATGCCGGTCACCGCCTCCTCCAGGTGGCGAAGTGCATCCATCGCTTCCTTCACATACTTGGGTGGGTTCGGCTCGATCCGGCCGTTCTCGTCAGTGATCGGCCCGCCGGCGCGTTCCAACAAGGCGTAGTTGCTCTGCGCCACGAACCTGCGCACGCCGACGGCGCGCCCGGCGGCCAGCAGATGGTCGGTGCCCTCGGTGCGCAGCCGGTTGGTGACGGCCGCCATCCGCTTCACGTTCCGCATCCTCATCGGCCCGCTCAGCGCGGTGAGCTGGTGGACGATTACATCGGGCTCGGCCTTGGCCACCGCGTCGGCCACCGAGTCGGGGTCAAGCGCGTGAATGATGACCGGTTCGGCGCCGGGCGCGCAGCACGCCGGTCTTGGCCGCCGAGCGGGTCGTGCCGACGACCTGGTGGCCGCGCGCCACAAGTTGCGGAACCAGGTGGCTACCGATAGCGCCGGAAGCTCCAGCAATGAAGATCTTCATGACGTCTCCGTCCCTTCTGCTCCCCAACAACAGACGAGACGCCCGAGCACCCTGTGATAGGCAGTGACCCAGTTCTCAGAGTATGGCGCGGTTATGCCCCACCCCCCCCCCCCCCCCCCGCCGGCATCCGCAACCGCACCAAGGTGCGCACGAATTGAGCCAAGTCGGGTTCTCAGCGCGCGCAATGCTGCTGATCTTCCGGAGCTTCGTGAAAGAGCTCGAGGAGCGGGATCGCATTTGTTAGCGAGTGGCACGAACAGTTGCGAGGGTCCCAGCTACACATACAACGATGAGAGAAACAGCCATAACCCAAGCCCCAATGAACCCGATGGCGGGCGTTACATCGAATAGCCGGTGCACCGCGCCCACGATCACAAATGCGAAGAGGTTGAACACTGCGGCGGCCACCCCAACCAGGCTTGCCCAGCGCCATGAGGTGAAGGCAATGACAGCCGCGGCCGCCAGGAGTGCGACGAGGCCCGGCGGAATGGTGGGGGTGTTCGTTATGCCGGCCACCATCTGCAGTACGAATCCGACTGCGGCAGCAAGAAGTGCGACGAGGGTCAGGTTACGCGACATGGTCGTGCTCTTTCTGGATATCGATGGGCCTTGGGCGAGATCCATAGCTGAACGGTTGGACGCTGGGTGCATGGGGTCCTCCTGTGGGGTCGCTAGCTGGGTGGGCGATGAGCGTCGGTGGGCGACGGTTGACCGTCCTGATGGGTGCCGCTCAGAGCCTGGGTGTGGCGCAGCAGCGCCAGCAGCGTCTGCTGCAGCTGGGTGCTCTGAGGGCTGTCGCGTCCGCCGATGGGGCTCAGGCGCTGCTCCTCGAGATCCAACACCCTGGCCCTGGCGGCAGTGAGGACCTGGGCGCCGCGGTCGGTGACCCGCAGCTGGACAGCCCGGGTGTCGGCCGGGTTGCCGGCGCGCTCCACTAGCGCGGCGCGTTGCAGGGCGCGGACCAGCTTGGAGGTGTGCATGGGTTCCAGGCCGGCGAAGTCGGCCAGCTCGCGCTGGCTGGGCCGTGCGCCGCCCAGGGAGAGCCCGTAGAGGGAGGCCAGCACGGCGTACTGGGCGGAGGTCAGCCCGAGGGGCGCCAGGGCCCGGTCCAGTTGGGCGCGCCAGCGCAAGGTCAGGTGCCAGACCAGGTAGCCGATCGAGGGCGGCGGCAGGTCGGCCGGTGTAGGCATAGGTCGAAATATCCTCTACATGATTACTATCAACATGTATAGTATTTGCCCACGACAGGATCACAAACCCGAACAGCGTCAGACCTGTCCTTCCTCGCTCAACAGCTGGCCGAAAACCACTCCTGTGTGACCGGGATCACGTCCCCCGTCTGTCAGGCATCGGCCCGCCCGTCGGTTCAAGAGGATGTCGAGCACGAGAGGAGATCCTGGTGAATCGTTCGCCACGTGAGGCATCCGTCACGGCCATGCTCGCTTTGGCCGCCCTCTTTTACGTCGGGGGCGGTGTGTGGGCCTTCGCCGCGCCGCAGTCGTTCTACGACGTGGTCGCCACCTATCCCCCCTACAACGCGCACCTCTTCAGGGACATCGGCGCATTCCTACTCGGCCTCGGGGCCGCACAGATCGGCGCCCTCGTCTGGCGGGACGTCCGCTTCGTCGCGCTGCTCGGCGGCAGCGTCGCCGCCGTGTTCCACTGGGTGTCGCACGTGGTCGACCGGCACGAAGGCGGCACCGCGGCCGATCCATGGCTGACGGGCACGTTCGCTTTGCTGCTGCTCGCCGGCCTGATACTGCGGACGACGGCACTCCAGGCTGACCCGCTCGCCGGGACGACCAACGAAGAAGCGCACCGATGAAGGTCCCCGTCACCAGCGGCACCGGAGTCCTGGGCCGGAAAGTCATCCAGCGTCTCGAGGGCCGGGCCGACGTTCGTGCTGTAGCGCAAGCCCGCCGAGCGTCCCGGCTTTCGTCCACGGCGACCTCAACACGGGAGGGGCTTGGCCGATGCCTCCGAGCGCTGCCCCGAGTCTGATATTCACTGGGGGCCGGTCGTCGAGATCTCAGCAGCGCCCGGCATGTTGCCCCTGTCCGATCGAGTCGCCCGAAACTACATTGCCGAAGACCGGTCGGGAATCGGTTCCTCGCGCGAGCAAGTGCGGGTCAGGACTTGATCATCTCCTGTTGCATTGGCACTCACTGCCCATCAGAACTGATTTGATCATGCCACTGGCGACCCAAGATCGCTACCGCCAAGGCAAGCGACGGCGCCCACTCCGAATACAGCACCAAGTGCAACAAGAGACGATCGGCAGTGAGCTGATCGCTCTGTGTTGCAGGCTTCGCAAAGCGCGTATGCCTACCGACACGTGTCGCCCCGACC
>JBKPBV010000195.1:0-14482 GCA_046727055.1 Actinomycetota bacterium
GTCCAGACCCACTCATCCGACACGCTCGAGGACGATCTGTCGCTACCATCTGACGTCCCCGGACGGCTGCCTTCGGATCACCTTCTGCAGAAGGATCACTGCACCACCGTGAGAGAATTTGCCAGATATCGAGCGTCACACGACGTCTTACCTTTTCCGGATTAGCGAGCACACAAATGGCTGTTGACGTGAATGCCTCTGCGGAGCGAACGCCCGCCGAAGCAGAGCCTGCACATCAGCCTGCCCGCATGAATCTGCTTCGCGATGATCGCTGGCCGGACCGGTTTGCTACGGCGATGTTCGCGTTCGCGTTGCTAGTTGTTGTCGCGAGGGTGATTCCGCCAGTGCGACGGTACTTCTCGCAATGGCACGACGTCGTGTCGATGTTGACGATCCCGATCGTGCCGAACCTGGTGTACGCGGCCCTGCTCATCGCAATGGGGATCGCCTTACGCCGCAGGCTTCGGGCGGCCTGGTGGCTCCTGATCATCTGGTGGATCATCATCCCTCAGTTGGCGCGGATTTATTCGATCATCACCGGTGGACCGCTGCTACAGATTGCCGGTTTAGTGATCATGAGCGCAGTGCTGGTGATCGTCTGGCGCGCCAGGCCCCAGTTCGCGGCTCGAGGTGTATTACGAAACCTCATCGCGGCGGTCATCTGCTTCTTGCTCGGCGGTGTGGTGATCTTGATCCTCGGTACCTGGCTGGTCAACACGTTTGGCACCGCACCCGATCTCGCTACGGCGGCACTTCATGTCGTGGACAACCTCTTGGGCGAGGTCGGCCTCACTAGGGCCGACGAGGTCACAGCCCCGCTGTGGGTCACGATCATGTTGGACCTCGTGGGTGCGGCCACTATCCTCACCTCCACGTACCTGCTCTTCAAGCCGCCGCCCGAGACGAAAACCCTCAGCGCCGTGGATGAGGCTCGGGTACGGACCCTGCTGCGTGCGTTCGGCGATTGGGACTCACTCGGCTACTTCGCCACACGGCGGGACAAGTCCATCGTCTGGAATATCGGCGACCCGGCGACAGCACAGGCGGGCGTTTCTTACCGCGTCATCGGCTCAGTGAGCCTGGCCAGCGGAAATCCAGTGGGCGATCCTGAGCACTGGGGATCTGCGATCGATCAATGGCGCGCGAAGGCCCGCGCTAACGGTTGGTCCCTGGCCGTGATGGGTGCCGGCGAGTCGGGCGCAGCGGCATATACCGAGGCGGGGTTGACAGCGCTGGAGATCGGCGATGAGGCGATCCTCGACATGCGAGCTTTCTCCCTCAATGGCCCAGGGATGAAGTCGGTACGCCAGTCCGTCAGCCGACTGCAACGCCGCGGGTACACCACAAAAGTGACCCGTCATGGTGATGTGGACCCTGCCCACTTCGAAGAACTGTCCACCGCCGCCTCCCGGTGGCGAGGTGATGGCGGCGACGAACGAGGCTTCTCCATGGCGCTCGGCCGCCTCGGTGATCCGCTCGACTCCCAGTGCTTGTTGGTTGAGGCGCTTGATGCCGACGGCAGCCTTCGAGCCTTCCTCAGCTTTGCGCCGTGGGGGCGCAATGGCCTCTCACTTGACCTGATGCGCCGAGATCCCACCGCTGACAACGGTTTGGTCGAGCTCATGGTGGCCTCGCTGGCCGAACGAGGCGCGGCCTTCGGTGTCGGCCGGGTGTCGCTGAACTTCGCAATGTTCCGGGAGGCGTTCGAGCGCGGCGCCGAGCTGGGCGCCGGGCCTATTGCCCGGCTGTGGCGGCAGGCGCTGCTGCTCGCTAGCCGTAACTGGCAGCTGGAGTCCCTCTACCGATCGAACGCCAAGTACCAGCCCGAATGGCAACCGCGATACATCTGCTTCGAATACCCCTCAGATCTGCCTCGCGTCGGGACAGCCGCCGGAAGCGCTGAGGGTTTCTTGACGCGGCCGTCGTTGGCGATGTCGCACCGCCATGGCAAGGAAGCGACGGCGGGCGCCCTGGAACGCGCTGGCGAGGAGTATGCGGCCCAGGTGACTGCGCATATTCCAGAAGAGCCTGATGCCGTCGCCGAGGCCATGGCAATCGAAGGGCTGCCGGAACAGGTCCGGGTACGCCGCGCGAAGCTGGACCGGCTTCGGGAGCAGGGCGTCAACCCCTATCCGGTGACTTTCCCGCGAACCCACACGCTGGCGCAGATTCGGGCGGAGGCCGGTGAGCTCCCGCCCGATACGCGCACGGGTCACCGGGCCTCGGTCGCCGGTCGGGTCATCCTCAGCCGGGATGGGGGCAAGCTCTGCTTCGCGACACTCCGTGACGGCACTGGCGACTTGCAGATCATGATCGCTCTCGACGCTGTTGGACCTGAGCTGCTCCAACACTGGCGGCATGACGTCGACCTCGGTGATCATGTTGGCGTGACCGGCGAAGTGATCACCACCAAGCGCGGTGAGCTGACAATCCGTGCGGAGTCGTTCAAGATCACGAGTAAGTCGATCCGCCCACTACCCGACAAGCACAAAGGCCTCACCGACCCCGAGGCGAGGGTGCGAGCGCGCCATGTCGACCTGATAGTGAGGCCCGAGGCACGCGAGATCGCCTACATCCGCTCGTCTGTGGTCCGCAGCGTTCGCGACTCGCTCCAGGATCGGGGCTTCACTGAGGTCGAAACCCCAATTCTGCAACTGATCCATGGCGGTGCAAACGCGCGACCCTTCGAGACCCATATCAACGCCTACGACCTCGACCTTTACCTGCGCATTGCGACAGAGTTGCATCTCAAGCGTTTGATCGTGGGTGGCATGGAGAAGGTATTCGAGATCGGCCGACAGTTCCGCAACGAGGGGGTGGACTACAAGCACAATCCGGAGTTCACCTCGTTGGAGGTGTACGAAACCTACGGCGACTACCACACCATGCGCGTGCTCACCCAGGAGATCATTCAGGAGGCTGCGACAGCGGTGTACGGCTCACCCATCGCCCGCAGGATGGACGCCGACAACAAGATCACCGAGTACGACCTCTCGGGCGAATGGCCGGTCAAGACGATCTGCGAGGCGGTCTCGGAAGCGCTGGGTGAGGAGATCACTGTGGCCACTCCAGTTTCGGTGCTTCACAAGCACGCCCAGGCGATCGGATTGGAGCTCGAGCCCAACGCCGGCTGGGGTTACGTACTGGAGGAGATCTACGCGGAACTGTGCGAGGGCCGTACTACGACGCCGGTCTTCTATACCGATTTTCCGAAGGAGAACTCACCGCTCGCACGGGAGCACCGCGACGACCCGCGGCTAGCAGAGAAGTGGGATCTGGTGATCTTCGGCTCTGAACAGGCCACCGCGTACTCCGAGCTGACCGACCCGCTGGAGCAACGGGAGCGCCTGGTGGCGCAGTCTCTTCGCGCTGCCGCCGGCGACCCCGAGGCGATGCAGGTCGACGAGGATTTCCTCGAGGCCTTGGAGTACGGGATGCCACCGACTGGCGGAATGGGACTCGGTATCGACCGGCTGGTCATGAACCTAACCGGCCTCGGCATCCGCGACACGATCTTGTTCCCGCTGGTGAAGCCCCAGGCTTGAGCAGCCTGCGACACGACACTAGGCAGTGGCAGAGGTCTTTCTCCGGATCCCGAACATTGTCAACAGGAGTGCAGCGCTGGCGGTGATCGTCAACAGCACCAATCCGAGGGTGTCGCCGTGCGCGGCTTCGTTGTAGGTGGCTCCCATGACGAGCGGCGGGAAGAAGCCTCCTAGCCCAACGCAGGCGCCGACGTCTCCGGTGATGGCGCCGACTCGCTCGGCTGGTGCCAATTCAGCGACCCAGGCGAAAACGCCGTCGCTGCCGAGCCCGAGGAAGAGAGCCATCAGGACGAACGCGCCTCCCGCTGGGAACTCGGGCGGCAGCCGGAGAGCGATGATCAGCGCTGGGGAAGTGACTAATGTCCTGCGAATTTTGAGTCGTTCGGTCATCGCGTGAGATTCGCCCTGCCCGGCGACCAGTGTGTATCTTGGTCCGTTGGTGCCGCCCGCCGAGCGGCTGTGACACGCCCCTATAGCTCAGCAGGCAGAGCGTCTCCATGGTAAGGAGAAGGTCTGCGGTTCGATTCCGCATGGGGGCTCGGCCTCCGTCTCCGATGCCACCGCGCATCGGCGGAATACGCGGCCTGTCCAAGCCGTTGCCCGACCGGGAAACTGGTAGGGGAGACCACAGCGGGATAGCTCAGGCGGTAGAGCAAGCGGCTCATAATCGCTGTGTCGCGGGTTCGAGTCCCGCTCCCGCTACCGGCATCACGAGTACCGACAGGATTTGAGGACGACCATGGCCAAGACCGTCGACGTACGGCCAAAGATCACGCTGGCCTGCACGCAGTGCAAGAGACGGAACTACATCACCAAGAAGAACCGGCGCAACGACCCGGATCGCCTCGAGCTGAAGAAGTTCTGCCCATGGTGCAAGACCCACACCCCCCACCGCGAGACCCGCTGACCAAGCTGAGCGACCCACACCCTCCGCTGATCGGGCTCGCCCACGGCAGCCGACACCCCAAGGGCGGGCTCGGCATCGAGCGGCTGATGGCCGCCGTGGCCGAGCGGGCCAAGATCCCTGCGGTGGCGGCGTATCTTGACCTGGCACAGCCCGACCTCAACGCGGCCTCACGGCAGCTCGCCGACGCCGGCCATACAACCGCTGTTGTCGTGCCGCTGCTCTTCACCGAGGCATATCACGCCACCGTTGATGTCCCTGAGACTGTGCGCGATGTCGCCGCGTCGCTGCCGCTTCATCTGGTCGTCGCCGACATCTTGGGTACCGGGGTTGAAGTCGCAGAACTGCTCCGCCAGAGCATGGTCGCCGCCAGCATCGACGATCGCAGCTCCGTGCTGCTTTTTGGTGTCGGGTCGTCCCGGGCGGGCGCCAACGAGGCGGTCTTTGAGCTTGCCGCCCGGCTCGCTAGGGGTCGAGTTGGCCCAGTACGGGCATGTTTTGGCACTTCCGCCCCCCGCGTAGCCGATGTGCTCGATGGTTTGCCCGAACCGATCGCAGTGCTGCCGCTGTTCCTCGCCGAGGGCCTGCTGCTGGCACCCCTACGCGAGCAAGCCTCGCGTCACGGCTGGCAGATGGTGGAACCTTTGGGCGAACGGGCGGCTGACCTCGTGCGGCAGCGCTACTACACGGCGTATCGGGAATCCCGAGTCCGTTAGCGTTGCGTTCATGGCCATCACCGAGGCACACGCCGGCCGCCGCTATTCGTTGAGCGATCCGTATCACGTGTCGGCGGCGAAGATTGTCGAGTTTGCGACAGCCTTGGGCGATGACAACCCTCGATATCGCGGCGAGTCGCCGGTCGCCCCGCCCACCTTTGCCGCGGTCATTTCCACGCAGGCCTGGAATCAGATGTTTGCCGACCCGGACTTGGACATGTCGCTGGAACGCATTGTGCACGGCGACCAGCGCTTCACCTTCTTCCGACCGCTCCGCGCTGGCGACGTCGTGATCGCGACGGCGACTATCGACAAGGTCCGGATACGCGCAGGCTCGGAACTCATTTCGGCGACTGTCGACATCACAGGCCGTGACGCTGAGCCTATCTGTACCGCGCAGGCCACCTTTTACCACACCCGGGAGGCAGCGGCATGAAGGCCACGGTGGTGGACGGCGTCGAGATCGGTACCAACCTGCCTCCACTGACCGTCCGTTTCACCAGGGAGCGGCTGGCTCGCTATGCCGGTGCCTCGACCGACTTCAACCCGATCCACTACTCCGAGTACCTCGCGACCCAGGCCGGGCTGCCCGGGGTCATTGCACACGGAATGCTCACCATGGGAGCAGCACTCCGGGTGGTCACCAACTGGGTTGGCGATCCCGGCCGGGTCACCTCATACTCTGCGCGGTTCACCAGGCCAGTGGTGGTGCCCGACGACGCGGCTGGCGTTGAGGTGGAATTCAGTGGCAGCGTCTCCGCGATCGAAGGCTCCCTGGTGACTGTCAGCATTGAAGCGATCAGTCAGGGGCAGAAGGTGCTGGGCGCTGCCCGCGCGGAAGTCGATCTTGGTGTACGGGTGCCGCATCGTGATCATGAAGGCTAAGACTGCTGTAGAGCCGTTGGCTCATCACACGACGCTTCGCGTAGGCGGCCCGGCACGCCGGATGATCGAGGGTGAGACCGAGGCGGAGTTGGTCGAGGCGGTTCGAGATCTCGATGCCTCTTCAGAGCCGGTGCTGGTTCTGGGGGGCGGCTCAAACGTGCTGATCGGTGACGCCGGCTTCGACGGCACTGTGGTCAAGATCACCACGCGCGGCATCCTGGAGGACACCGCGGCATGTTCCGGTGCGGTGATCACGGTGGCAGCCGGGGAACCGTGGGACCCGCTGGTGAGATACGCCATTGAGCGCGGCTGGAGCGGGCTGGAGGCCATGTCCGGCATTCCAGGCCTGGTCGGTGCGACACCTATCCAAAACGTCGGCGCGTACGGCGCCGAAGTCAGCGAGCTGATCTCGATGGTCCGTACGCTGGACCGGACGACAGGTCAGCCTAAGACGCTGTTTCCGGTGGAATGTGGCTTCGGGTACCGGACATCGCGGTTCAAGTCCGATCCCGGACGCTTCGTGGTGCTCTCGGTGACCTTTCAGCTCCGGCTCGGCTCGATGTCCCAACCGATTAATTATCCCGAGCTGGCGCGAACACTGGGCGTCGCAGTGGGAGACCGGGCGCCGGCATCCGAGGTTCGCCAGGCCGTGCTGGCCTTGCGCACCGCTAAGGGCATGGTGTTGGCGGAGGATGATCATGACACCTGGAGCGTCGGATCGTTCTTCACTAACCCACTCGTCAGTTCGGCGCGGGCTCTGACCTTGCCTGCCAACGCCCCTCGCTTCGACCAACCCGATGGCAGGGTCAAAACCAGTGCGGCCTGGCTGATCGAGCAAGCTGGCTTTGCCAAGGGGTACGGGCAGGGCGCGGCTCGGTTGTCGACCAAGCACACGCTCGCCTTGACAAACCGGGGCGGAGCCACGGCTGCGGATCTGCTGAGCTTGGCGCGGGAAGTCCGAACCGGAGTCCAGGCACGGTTCGGTATCGAGCTGTTGCCTGAGCCCGTCCTTGTGGGATGTGAGCTATGACTTTGTCGCGGTTTGTCGTCTGGGCACCGCGACGGTCCTCGGTCATGTTGGCGATCAAGAAGGTTGGCGAAAATACCCCGGTCAGACTGGCCATGAAGCGCGACGAAGATGGGTGGTGGTGGCCGGCCGAGCCACTGCCGTACGGTGCTGGATCGGGGGATGTGGGGATCGGCGAGTTCGATTACGGTTTCCTCCTCGATGACTCCGACACCGTGTTTCCAGATCCGCGCTCCCGACGCCAGCCGAACGGTGTCCACGGCTGGTCACGGACCTTCGATCCTGAAGAGTTCGTCTGGTCGGACCAGAAGTGGACGGGTCGCCAGCTCGCAGGCGGCATCATCTACGAGCTGCACGTCGGTACCTTCACGCCGGAGGGCACTCTGACGGCGGCGATCGATCGGCTCGACCATCTCGTCGAGCTCGGAATCGACTTCGTCGAGCTGATGCCCGTCAATGCCTTCAACGGCCCGTACAACTGGGGCTACGACGGAGTGCTCTGGTACGCCGTTCATGAGGGCTACGGAGGCCCGCTCGGCTACATGCAGTTCGTCGACGCTTGCCACCAGGCAGGTCTGGCGGTGATTCAGGATGTCGTCTACAACCATCTGGGTCCCAGCGGCAACTACCTGCCGCAGTTCGGGCCCTACTTGCGAAGCGGCGCCGGTCCCACCACCTGGGGGGACGAGCCGAACCTGGACGGCGAGGAGTCCGACGAAGTCCGCCGCTTCATCATCGACAACGCCTTGATGTTCCTCACCGACTATCACGTGGACGGGTTGCGACTCGACGCCGTCCACGCGCTGCACGACACCCGTGCAACACATCTGCTCGAGGAACTGAACATCGACGTATCCGCGCGCAGCACGTTCCTCCGCCGACCAATGCCGCTCATCGCCGAATCAGATCTGAACGACCCCCGGCTGATTACAGCGCGTGAAGGCGGCGGCTACGGCCTGACTGCCCAGTGGAGCGACGATTTCCACCACGCCCTCTATGTCAGCCTGACCGGCGATACCAGCGGTTACTACGCCGACTTCGACTCCCTGGCGGCGCTCGGCAAGGTGTTCGAGAGCGGCTTCTTCCATACCGGCACCCGCTCCAGCTTCCGAGGCCGGACTCATGGACATCCGATTGATACCTGGCGGACGCCGACCTGGCGGCTGGTGGTTTGCTCCGACAACCATGATCAGATTGGCAATCGTGCTACCGGAGAGCGGCTGTCAAGCAAGATCAGTGCTGCCCAGCAGGCCATCGCCGCAATGGTGACGCTGCTTAGTCCCTTCACTCCGATGATCTTCATGGGCGAGGAATGGGGCGCCGCAACACCGTGGCGTTTCTTCACCTCCTATCCCGAGCCCGAGCTGGCCGAGCTGGTTCGCGCTGGCCGGATCGAGGAGTTCGCGCAAATGGAGTGGGACACCAGCGAGGTCCCCGATCCACAGAACCCACGGACCTTCGAGGTGTCGAGGCTGGACTGGTCTGAGCTCGAGCAGCCCCGCCACGCCGGCCTGCTGGCGCTCACCAAGCGGCTGATCGAAATCCGACACACTTATCCCGACTTCACCGATCCGCGTTTCGACCAGGGTCGCGCAATGTCGGATGACGAGGCGGGTTGGCTCTTGATCGAGCGCGGCGAGATGATCATGGTGATCAACTTCCGGGACCATCCAACCGAGGTAGACGTCGGGCGAACAGTTGCGCCGGTGCTCACGATCGGCCAGGTCGAGGTCGCCGCGGATCTTGTCCGGCTGGGCCCGCACAGTGCGATGACATCGGATGTGACCGAGCATCCCTGACCTAGACTCGCCCACGGCCCAATCTCGTACTGGAGCAGAAACGATGCCACTGTCCGATCTCAGCCATGACGAGCTGGCGGCGCTGCACGCGGAGCAAACCACGGCATACCACGCCTTACTTGCCAAGGGGCTACGGCTTGACTTGACACGCGGCAAGCCGTCGCCAGCGCAGCTCGACTTGTCCAATGAGCTGCTCGAGCTGCCGGGGGAGGGCAAGTACATGGACTCAACGGGCATCGACTGCCGTAACTATGGCGGCACCCAAGGGCTGCCGGCGATCCGTACGATCTTCGCCCCGCTGCTCAATGTCCCCGTCGACCAGCTCGTGGCAGGCGACAATTCCAGCTTGTCGATCATGCATGACACGCTGGTCTACGCCCTGCTCAAAGGCACCGTGGACTCAGTTGAACCATGGTCGCGGAACCCAATCAAGTTCATCTGTCCGGTGCCCGGCTACGACCGGCACTTTGCTTTGTGCGAGCAGTTCGGCATCGAGATGATCTCGGTTCCGCTCGGCCAGGATGGGCCCGATCTCGATCAGGTACGACAACTGGTTGCTAACGATCTTTCCATCAAGGGCATGTGGATCGTGCCGATGTATTCCAACCCCAACGGAGCGATCTACACCGCGGAGGTCACCCGGGCACTGCTCGAGATGCCGGCTGCCGGAGACTTCCGGATCTTCTGGGACAACGCGTACGCCGTGCATCATTTGACCGATGTGGAGACTCCAGCGCTGGATGTGCTCACTCTGGCAGCTGAGGCCGGGCATCCGAATCGGGTGTTCCTTTTCGCGTCGACGTCCAAGATCACCTTCGCTGGCGCTGGAGTCTCGTTTTTTGCGAGCTCGGCCTCGAATGTGGAGTGGTACATGCAGAACCTGAGCAAGCGGACCATCGGGCCGGACAAGATCAATCACCTGCGGCATGCTCTCTACCTGAAGGGTGCCGACGGCGTGACCGAGCTGATGCGCCGGCATCGCGAGATTCTTGCTCCCAAGTTCGACCAGGTGACTTCGATCCTCGGCAAACGACTTGGGGACGGCCAGCTCGCCACTTGGACCGATCCCAATGGCGGCTATTTCGTCAGCCTCGACGTGGCCGACGGTACGGCGACCCGAGTGGTCGAGCTGGCCAAACGCGCGGGTATTGCGATGACGGCGGCCGGCGCGGCCTTTCCCCATGGCCGAGATCCGCTCGATCGGAACATCAGGATCGCGCCCAGCTTCCCGTCTCCAGACGAGGTGGCCACCGCCATCGACGGGCTCGCCACCTGTGTGTTGCTCGCTGCCGCCGAAAAACTGCTGCGCGAGTCTGACTCAGCTCAGCAGCACGTTGACGGCCAAACCCAGCATGATCAGGGCTGAGCAGGCTGAGATTCCCAGCTGCCCTCCACGACCGCTGAGCAGTCGACCCAACATGTACCCGCCTCCGATGAGCAGCACTTGCCAGGCGGCGGATGCGATCAACGCACCAATTGCGAACAGAGCCACTGCCGGCAACGACGACCCACTGTCCTGGGATTGGCCCATCACGACCGCAGCGAAAGTGACTACCGTGGCCGGGTTAAGAGCGGTGAGCGCGACCAGGCTGAGGTAGGCCCGCACTGAAGTAAGTTCCCATGGGGGGCTGATATCGCCGTTGGTGCCCCGATAGCGCTTGATGGCGAGCTTCAGGGTATGAATGGCGACTCCCGCGAGGAGGATCGCTGCCACCCAGGCAAGCCAGACCGATGCTGCGCTGATCACCGTGCGCAGTCCCGCGCCGCCGAGAGCGGCAATGATGGCGTACCCGCCGTCCACAGAGGCGACGCCAAGCGCCGCGGCCGCGGCGACCGGCATGCGCTCCCTGGCGCCAAGACCCACCAGGTAGCTACCGACAGCTCCGATAGGCATCGCGACGGCTAATCCGGCGACAGTGCCCAGGAGGAAGTCGCTGATCATGATCGTCGGACGTGCAGGTCATGACCTGCACCCTCTCACCGCAAGTACTCAGCGACAACCGATTTGTCGGGGTTGCACTATCGAACGCGCGAACGACATCCTCTGTGGTCGCCATGGTCTAGAGTCACGCCATGTCCGACGCCTACGCCGTCCAGATCCGCTCGGTCCCTGCGGACCGGGCCGCCACGGACGCTGTTCCGCTCTCGCAGGTCGTACTGCAACACCATCGGACAGACGGCATTCAGATCGACGCACAGCCGCTCACGGGTGGTCACTTGCTCCACCTTGCGGTCGCTGGCTGCATATTCAACGACCTCTACCACGTGGCGGCCGACCGCGGAATCCGGCTGACCGATGTACGTGTCTCTGCCAATGGCGGTTTCGACGGGGATGAGCCGACCGTCTCCACAGGGATCACCTACCAGGTGTCCGTCTCCGCCGATGCCTCCGAGGAGCAACTCCGAGCGCTTGTCTCGGAGGTGGACAGGATTGCTTCCATCCCCGACGTGCTCCGGCGGGAAACCGTCGTCTCGCTCTCAGATGTGAAGATCGACGCGAGCATCTAGCTTCCTGGAGCGAGACCCTGTCTGGGGTAAAGGGGGCAAGAGGGGCGGGGTACCGCCGGAGGTTCGCTATGCCGGGACCTCGCAGCGTCGCGCTCAACTGGCGGGTTCGACTCTCCTCGGAATGCTCGGTTAGACTCTCTTGTTTGGTGGTCAGTCACCAATGTTTTCGTGTGCCCTGGTAACGGCATCCTGGTACACGAGTGCAGCCGGTGAGGTGGCTCCGGAGGGCAATAGCTCAATTGGCAGAGCATCGGTCTCCAAAACCGAAGGTTGGGGGTTCAAGTCCCTCTTGCCCTGCAGGGTGGAGGCAAAGCAGATCACGGTAGGGAAGGTCGCAGCGTGGCAGACAAGGAAGAGGTAGAGCCGACCGCGGAGGCGGGCTCTGCCGAGTTGTCCGACACCAGCGAGACGAGCGCGGATCCTAAGTCACGGCAGAGTGGGCCGAATGGCGCGAAAGCGGCGAAGGACGATGCGAGTCGCAACTCACAGGCTGAGAAGGTCCTGGAGCCAGCAGGCGTCGCAGCGGCGGCAACGGGCGCCAAAGCCAAGGGCGAGCGAGCCGGCCGGCCCGCCCGTACCCCCAAGCGGGCTCCCACAACCAAACGCGACCAGCCGGTCAAGCGGGAGCGCACGACCCCGATCAAGTTCCTCCGGCAATCGATCGCAGAGCTTCGCAAGGTCGTCTATCCCACGGGCCCGCAGCTGATCAACTACTTCGTCGTGGTGCTGGTCTTTGTGCTGTTTGTGATCGCCTACGTAAGCCTGCTCGACCTCGGCATCGGCTGGGCAATCTTCAGGATCTTCAGCTGATGACCCCCAACGAACCAAGCAATGGAGATATCGACGTGCCCGAGAACTTTTCAGCCGACGAACCGCAGCAGGATGCGGAGGCGCTGGGAAGCCGTGCATCCGCTGCATCCGCCGAGACATCAGAGGAAGACTTCGACATCGATCTCGGTAGTTACGCGGTGAGCCCCCAGGACGGCGTCGATATCAACCTCGACTTTGGCGGTGCGACGGCCGAGCAGCCGCTGGAGGACGATTTCGAGCTCGACTTCGGCAGCCTCCCGACGAGTGAGGAGGAGCCGGAAGCAGCCGAGTCTGAGCCGGAGGATGAGTCCGACGCTGGTCGCGACGCACTTGAGGCGTTCCGCGCAGAGCTAGGGTCCAAGCCGGGCGACTGGTACGTGGTGCATACCTACTCGGGCATGGAGAACCGAGTGCTGCAGAACCTGGAGAACCGCGTCTCCTCACTGAACATGGAGGACTACATCTACGAGATCGTGGTGCCGACCGAGGAGGTCACCGAGATCCGTAACGGTCAGCGCAAGCAGGTGAAGCGTACGGTGCTCCCTGGCTACGTATTGGTCCGCATGGATATGACCGACGAATCCTGGTCTACGGTACGCCATACCCCATCAGTGACCGGTTTCGTCGGGCACTCCAACTCTCCGGTGCCGCTGAGCCTCGACGAGGTGGAGAAGATGTTGGCGCCCGCCGTCGTCGCCGCCGCCACGGCGTCCAGCGAGGGTCCCACCCGTCGTAGGAAGAAGATCGAGGTCGCCGACTTCGCCGTCGGCGATTCGGTCATGGTGGTTGACGGCCCGTTTGCGGGCGTACATGCAACGATCACCGAGATCAACGTGAATAACCAGCGGCTCAAGGCGCTGGTCGAGATCCTGGGTCGCGAGACACCGGTCGATCTGACATTCCCGCAGATTCAGAAAGTCTGAACGTAGCGACTCCCATCCTGCCAGCCACGCTTTCGCTGACCGCCACACGACCACGACAAGGACCAAGAGAGACATGCCTCCCAAGAAGAAGAAGAAAGTCGCTGCGCTCGTCAAGATCGCGTTGAACGCCGGCGCCGCCACTCCAGCGCCACCCGTCGGCACCGCGCTGGGTCCGCATGGTGTCAACATCATGGAGTTCTGTAAGGCTTACAACGCCGCAACCGAAGCGATGCGTGGCACCATCATTCCGGTCGAGATCACGATCTACGAAGACCGCACGTTTACCTTCATCACCAAGACCCCGCCGGCGGCCGAGCTGATCAAGAAGGCTGCTGGGGTGCCGAAGGGCTCAGGCGTACCGCATCGGGAGAAGGTCGGCAAGATCAGCCGCGATCAGGTTCGCGAGATCGCCACCACCAAGCTGCCCGATCTCAACGCTAACGATCTTGACGCAGCCATGAAGATCGTAGAGGGGACCGCCCGCAGTATGGGCGTCACAGTCGCCGACTAACGCAAAGGTTGAACAGTGGGAGAGCCGGCGCGGCTCGAACCACAACTGGACCCCAAAGAAACTTGGGCACAGAAAGGACCAGCATCATGAAGCGCAGTAAGTCATACCGGACGGTCGCAGAGAAGATCGATGCCGGGAAGCTGTACACACCGACAGAGGCGATGGAGTTCGCTAAGGCCAACACCAGGGCAAAGTTCGACGAGTCCGTCGACGTGGCGGTCCGGCTGGGTGTCGATCCGCGGAAGGCCGACCAGATGGTCCGCGGCACCGTCAATCTGCCCAACGGCACCGGCAAGACTGCGCGCGTGCTGGTCTTCGCCACTGGTGAGCGTGCCGAGGCAGCAAACGCCGCTGGCGCCGACGAGGTGGGCTCCGACGAGCTGATCGACAAAGTGTCGAAGGGGTACCTCAACTTCGACGCGGTCGTCGCGACCCCGGACATGATGGGCAAGGTGGGTCGCCTCGGCCGCATCCTCGGGCCTCGCGGGCTGATGCCGAACCCGAAGACCGGAACAGTCACTGTTGACGTGGCCAAAGCGGTGAGCGACATAAAAGGCGGCAAGATCGAGTTTCGGGTTGACAGGCACGCCAACTTGCACTTCATCATCGGCAAGGCGTCTTTTACCAGCAACCAGCTTGCACAGAACTACTTCGCAGCGCTGGATGAGATCGTTCGGCTAAAGCCGAGCGCCGCTAAGGGCCGCTACCTGCGCAAGATCACACTCTCCACGACGATGGGGCCTGGGATTTCGCTCGACACCAACAAGACGCGTCCAGATTCTGAGTAACGCTCGACCATAGACCTCGCACGAGCTGCGAGCGGCATGCTGCTGGCGAGCTGGCTGGGAGTGATC
>JBKPBV010000196.1:0-7559 GCA_046727055.1 Actinomycetota bacterium
TGACGACGTGCCCGGTGAGCGAGCGAACTTCGAGCAAGCATTCGAACATGACCTTACGGTTGCACCCTCCATCGATCGATTGAATGAGCAGCTGCGCGCTGGCCGTATGTGGGACCTCGCCTTCGTGGACTTCAACCTGAGCTCCCAGACCAGTACCGGCCTGACCGCCCTGCTTCGGCTACACCACGAGCGGCCAGCCACCAAGATCGTCACCTACAGCCAGTTCACCGAGAGCGGCCGGACACTTTACGCCGCGGCCGCACATCATTGGTTCAACGCCTCGGCGCTCATGGACAAGACGAAAAACGACCCCGGCACGCTGGTGCGGTATCGGGAGTCGATCTCCAAAGGAATTAATCCAACGCCGGTGCCCTGGCAGCGGCGGCTTCAGTGGTCGCCGCTTATTGACAACCTGCTCGCCGACGCGTCCTGGGTGAGAATCTGGCGCGCACTCCGCGACGCCGCCGGCGACATGGCACTAGTTGCCGAGATGCTGCACGTCGATTCGAGTAGCTTGCGGCGCTTCAAGGACCGCGCAACAGAGGCGGCTATCCAGTTCAACGAGAAGTTCCACGACATTCCGCACCCTGGGCGCACCCGCAACAAGAAAGGCATCCTGGCAGCGTTTGCCGCTGAGCATCGTCATTTCCTGACTGCGCCAGACCTCTCGACCGTGATGTCGCCGGGTACTCGGCGACGCTCCCAGCGTGACATCGGTCAGTCGGGCTGACGCCCGGTCCGGCGGGTCAAGTAGTGCTGCCGCTCGACCGGATCGAAGTGCTCGATCGCGTAGCGCAGCGAGGTGCGTGGCATGGTCGCCGCATGTTGATCAAGGAAGCGCCGCAGCTCGTCCCGATCGACTCGCCTGCCCGCCTCCCGAAGCGACCAGCCGACGGCCTTGTGGATGAGATCATGGCGATCGGGCAGCAAGATCTCCGCTAACCGATAGAGGTCCGATGTCACACCGCGGGACAGGAAGTGCTGGCTACTCACCATGGCGATCCGTCGCTCCCACAGCAGATCGGAACGGGCCAGCAGGTAAAGCGGTGAGCGGTCGCGATCAAGCAGATAACCGCCGACGATCGGGCCGCAGCTGACATCGACGAGATCCCAGTTGTTCACGCAGCTGGTATTGCCGAGATAGGTGTCATAGATCACCTGCAGTTCGTCCTCGCCGCCGGGTTTCTTGGCGCTCTTCTTCGCCCGCTCGCTCATCACCACCAAAGCGATGAGCCGGTGCTCATGGATCGGGCTGCGCAGCATCGGAAGCCACTGCTCAGGTTCAAACGCTGACGTGACGTACGGCTTGGCCAACTGCCGCAGCTGGCTGAGCTTCAGGCCGAGGAAGATGTCGCCTTCCCCGTAGCTACCAGGGCCCACCTTGAAATACCGGGCAAGCGACCGTGCGTTCTCTGAGCTGGCGGCAGCATTCATGGCCCGTACCAGATTGTCCACAATCGCCACATTGCCAGCAGAGGCTGACAAATCAGCTGCGAGCGTCGGAAAATCGCGCGCCGCCGCACGGAGGAGAAGCGAGCAGAGGCGTTCTTTCCTCTGCGAGCGACGACGACGGCGGCGGATTCCACGCGCGATTGCGCGAGCAGCTCAAAAACACAGCTGCGAGCGTCGGAAATCGCGCGCCACCGCACGGAGGAGAATCGAGCAGAGGCGCTCTTTCCGCTGCGAGCGACGACGACGGCGGCGGATTCCACGCGCCATTGCGCGAGCAGCTCAAAAACACAGCTGCGAGCGTCGGAAAATCGCGCGCCGCCGCACGGAGGAGAAGCGAGCAGAGGCGTTCTTACCTCTGCGAGCGACGACGACGGCGGCGGATTCCACGCGCGATTGCGCGAGCAGCTCAAAAACACAGCTGCGAGCGTCGGAAATCGCGCGCCGCCGCACGAAGGAGAAGCGAGCAGAGGCGTTCTTCCCTCTGCGAGCGACGACGACGGCGGCGGATTCCACGCGCCATTGCGCGAGCAGCTCAAAAACACAGTCAAATACCCGCGTAGGAGTGCAAGCCCGAGACCAGCAGGTTGATCCCGATGAAGTTGAACCAAAACGACACGAGACCGATGATCGCGATTACAGCAGCTTTGGTGCCGCGCCAACCAGCTGTCGAGCGAGCGTGCAGGTAGCCCGCGTAGATGACCCAGGTGACCAAAGCCCAAGTTTCCTTGGGATCCCAGCCCCAGTAGCGTCCCCACGCGTATTCGGCCCAGATCGCGCCTGCGACCACTGTGAAGGTCCACAGCGGGAATGCGAAGGCCAGGAATCGATAGGCGATCAAGTCGATCTTGCGGGAGTTCGGGAGCCGCGCAAGGTAGCCGTGAACCTGGTCCCGATCCTCGGCCCGCTTCTTGATCAGGTAAAAGATCGACATCACTCCGCCCACGTTGAACGCCGCCCCTGCAATGGCTCCCGCCACGATGTGGATCAAGAACCAGACCGAGTGCAATGCCGGCACCAGCGGCGCCACCGCCACGTAGAACACAGTCACCGCCAGACCGTTGCCCATGGCAGCAAGCAAGGTGACCGGCAGTCCGAGCCAGCGCAGTCCGGCCCGCCAGACCATGATCAAGTACGCGCCGACGATGAAGACCATCGCCGTGATCGTGAACTCGAACATGTTGCCCCAAGGAGCACGCTCGGCGGCAAGCGCCCGCAGCAAGACACCGGCCACGCTGAGCAGGAAACCGATGATGGTCAGCGCGACTCCCATCCGGCCGAACTGCTCGACGCGGAGGCTGGAGGAGGGCGAAGTTTCCCGGCTGGCAACGGCGTCGGAGTCGGGTCGATCCCGCCCTTCGATGAGATCGGCGGGCGCCTCGACAGCCTCAGCGGGCACATGATCGGCAGCCTGGTCGGCGACCGCAACAGTCACCAGCTTCCGCTCGGCCCGTTCAGCCGTACCCGCCCGGCGCGCAGCTGCCCATTCGGCAGCGTGGGCGAACATCGCGAGCACATAGACGACTACCGAACTCACCAAGGCGAGACTGGAGTAGTACTCGTACCTCATGTCGCGCTCACCTCCTCAGGCCTACGGGCCAGTTCGGCGGCCAGCTCCGCCACATCATCGGTCAGGCCGGATCGCGCGTCCGCGCGGTCCAGGCCGCCGACCTCCACCACCATATGGCCTGCCTCTGCGTCTCGGACCCGAATCCATACCCGGCGCGGACGGACGAACAACGACAGGCACAAACCGGCGACGGCAAATCCCAATGCGATCAGGGCTATCGGTACACCGGGCGTGTCGCCGATCTGGAGCTTGACCCAGCGAACCCAGCCGTCCAGCTGGATCGAGCCCTTGCCACTGGGTAGGTTGACGCCGTCTCCGACATTGAGCGCAATTCGTACCGGCTGGCCGTCGCCCTGCTTGAGCTGACTGAGGCCGGCGGTGTCGAGGGTATAGACGTTTTCGGGCTTGCCCGTCTCCACTTTTGGCGGTCCGTACCAGACGTTTGTGAACAGGGCAGGGTTGAGGGCGTCGGGAAAGATTGAGCGTGGTCCCTGGTCGTCGAGCGCAGCAGTCGGAAAAAAGAAGGCCTCGAATGCCAGGCGCTCCGGCCGCGCATCCGGTGCCTTGATGGCGCCAACAGAGCTGAAGTTGCCATCCTGCGGCAACATCACCACAGGGCCTGAGAATGCAACGTTGCCTTCCGCGTCCTTGACGGTGACCTTGGGCGCGTAGCCATGGCCGATCAGGTGGACAGTGGTGCCATCGATCTGTAGCGGCTTGTTCACCTCGAGGACTTCCTGGCGAGGTGCTGCACCCGGCCGCTCGGTTACCTCGACGTGCGCCCGAAACAGCCGGGCTGCGCCGCGCTGCACCGGTCCGGTCTCGAACTTCACCTCGAAGCGCTGCACTGTCACGCTGAATGGCACCAGATCCGCCTCGCCAAACTGGGCACCGGCCGCGAAGTCGTCGTACTGGGTGAGGTTGTTGGAGAAGCCCTGACCAACGATCACCACGCTGGTGCCGCGGAAGCCGAAGAGGGCGCCGATCGCCACCCCTACCAGCACAAAGACCAGGCTGCTGTGGAACACCAGGTTCCCAGCCTCGCGTAAGTAGCCACGTTCGGCGGCCACGCTGTCGTCATAAACGTCGACTCGATAGTGACGTCGGTGTAGCGCAGCGACGGCACGTTCCAAGACAGCATCATGGCGATCTGAGATGTCCGCGTGGGCGTACGCGGGCAGCCGGACGAGGTTGCGCGGTGTCTTGGGCGGGCGGGCACGCAGCGCCTTGGCGTAGACGCCGACCCGCGGGACGATGCACCCGACGAGGGACACGAACAACAGCAGATAGATCGCGGAGAACCACGGCGAGCTGTAAACGTCGAACAGGCCCACCTTGTCATAGATCGGACCCAGCGTGGGATGTTCGGTGATGAAGTCGGTCACCCGGACCGGCGAGATCCTGCGCTGCGGCACCAGCGAGCCAGGAATCGCCGCGAGCGCGAGCGCGAACAACAAGATCAGCGCCGTACGCATCGAAGTGAGCTGGGTCCACAGGTAACGCAGGCCGCCGCGCCACCCCAGCGGTGGCAGGTCTGCTCGTGCAGCCGGCCCGCTGGACTCGGCCGCCGACTCGCGGGCCTTGATCGTCGTCACGTCAGATCCCCATCACGTCAGATCCCATCAGGTCAGATCACTGTCTCAAAGCTCGCTGCCCACTGTCGCAGGACCGCAGTCAGACTGTTCCAGGTGCCGGTGACCAGCAGCAGCCCAACGATGATCATCAGGACTCCCCCGATCCGCATGATCAGCTGCTGGCGCTCCCTGAGAAAGGAAATAGCGCGCGTCATTTTGGTGAAGGCAAGCCCGGCGATCACAAACGGGATGCCGAGTCCGAGTGCGTAGACGAAGCCGAGTAGCCCGCCACGTGCAGCAGTTCCTTCGTTGAAGCCGAGGTTGACGACGACACCAAGCGTGGGCGATAGGCAAGGGGTCCAACCAAGCGCGAACACCACGCCGACCAGCGGTGCTGCGGCGATTCCCACAGCGGGAATGCGATGTATCCGTAGGTCGCGTTGACCGATCGGCAGCACACCGGCGAAGATCAGGCCCAGCGCGATGATCACCACCCCGAGTATCCGGGTGATCACGTCCCGGTACGCGGCGAGCAACTGCCCGGCCGAACCGGCGACGACACCCGTAACGACGAAAATCACAGCAAATCCCAGCACGAAGAGCGATGTGCCGGCGAGCATCCGGCCCCGGTGCGGCGATCCCTCGACCACCTCGGCAGCCCCCAGACCCGTCGCGTAAGAGAGATATCCAGGGAGCAGCGGCACCACGCAGGGTGAGAAAAAAGCCACCAGTCCAGCGAGCAGCGCCACCGGCAGCGCCAAGGCCATCGAGCCGCCGACCGCGGTCTCAGCCCACGTCGCCACGTCGAGCGGGATCATCTACCGACCGTCCGCTACGTCATTGATCATATCCACCAGCGTGATCTTGGTGACCTCGCTCAACACTCGGACGGCCAACCGGCCATGCTGATCGATGATCATGGTCGACGGGATGGCGCTCGGCGGAAGCTCCCCAGCGAAGGCCAGCAAGACCTTTCCCGTAGGGTCGTAAATGCTCGGGTAGGTGATCTTGAAGCTCCGGACGAACGCCTCAGCCGGTGCCGGGTCATAGTCTTTGCTGGTGATGCCGATGAACTGCGCGATGTTCTTGGTTTCCACACTTGCCGCCTGGAGATCAGGCGCCTCCTTGCGGCAAGGGGGGCACCACGAGCCCCAGACATTGATCACCACGATCTTGCCGCGGTAGTCCTGGGTCGAGATTGTCTTGTTGCTGCCAAGAGCTGGACCTGACACCGCTGGCAACTCCGTGCGCTGGTCGGGCGGGATGCGTGTCAGGTTTCCTTGCACACTCGGATAGCCCGCCTGACCTGAAACCCCGGTCTGTTCATCCACCCCTGTGGTGGTACACGCAGCCAACACCAGCATGGCTGCTAGACCCGCAGCGACGCGGAGTGCAGTACGCCGCAGCATCAGGCCCCTGCAACGAATTTCTTGGTCTGATGGGGACGAAGTAGCTCAGCCACTGGCTCCGAATAGCTCACCGAGGTTACGTGCGCGTCGATGTAGGTGAATGATGTGACGCTGCCCAGCGTGCACTGGCGTTTCCGCGGATCATGAAACATCCGGCGACCCTCAGCGTTGCTTCGTGCCACCCAGATCGGGAGCTGATGAGTCACGATCACCGCTTCGTGCCCAGGAGCGGCATTGGCAGCATCCCGCATGGCAAGGCGCATTCTGGCCAGGATGTCGATGTACGCCTCGCCCCAGCTCGGTCTAAAGGGGTTACGGAAGTACAGCCAGTTTCTCGGACGACGCAGCGCCGCTTCAAACGAAATCCGCTGTCCCTGGAGGTAGTTGGTCGCCTCGATGACACGAGCGTCGATCACCACTGGCAGACCGAGCGCTTCGGCAATTGGTGCCGCCGTCTCCTGCGCCCGTTCCAGCGGCGAGGACACGATGTGCACGACATCACGCTCCCGGAAACGCCCGGCAACCCGCTGAGCCATCTCCAGACCCAGCTCGGATAGGTGATAGTCGGGCAGGCGTCCGTAAAGCAGCCCTGCCGGATTTTCCACCTCTCCGTGTCGCACCAGGTGCACCATCGTCCGGTTTTGACCCATGCTGCCTTCGCCCACTATCCCGAGGCACCCGCTGCAGCCGCCGCCGCGGCCGGCAGCGCCTCGACGATCCGATTCAGCGCTCTATCATCATGCGCCGAGGAAAGAAACCAAGCTTCGTACACGCTCGGCGGCAGGTACACGCCGGAGTCGAGCATCGAGTGGAAGAACGCGGCGTAGGCAGCCGAGGACTGCCGCGTGGCGGCGGCGTAGTCCGGCACGGCGGTCACGTTCTCGGTCACGAAGAACACGCTAAACAAGTTCCCCGCGTTTTGGACGAGATAAGGCACGCCTGCAGTCTCCAGCGCGGTCCCCACCTCCGCCCGCAGCTGCGCTGCGGTGAGGTCGATCTGCTCATAAATCTCGGCAGTTGCGATCCGCAGCGTGGCCAGTCCGGCGGCTGTGGCGATTGGGTTTCCTGAGAGGGTGCCGGCCTGATAGACGCCGCCGACCGGCGCTAGGTGCTGCATGAGAGCTGCGGACCCACCAAACGCCGCCGCCGGAAATCCGCCCCCCATCACTTTGCCGAAGGTCATCAGGTCCGGCTGCACCCCGTCGAGTCCGAACTGTCCTGCTCGGCTCACCCGAAAGCCGGTCATCACCTCATCGGAGATGAACAAGGCACCGTGCTCATGTGCGCAAGCAGCCAGGAAGGCGTTGAAGCCGACGCCGTTCTCGGTGCCCGGGGGAACCACGCCCATGTTGCCGGGAGCCGCCTCGGTGATTACCGCAGCGATCTCGTCACCGAAGCTGGCGAAGGCCTCCCGAACCGCGGCGCGGTCGTTGTAGCTGAGCACCAGGGTGTCGGCGATGGTCGCCTCCGTCACCCCAGGAGTGCCGGGAATCGCGAGGGTTGCCACACCCGAGCCGGCGGCAGCGAGCAGTGCGTCGACGTGGCCGTGATAACAGC
>JBKPBV010000197.1:0-7125 GCA_046727055.1 Actinomycetota bacterium
TCATTGGAAACCGGGATGCTGGGCCTCAATGTCGGTGTGGTGTCGAACGCGGCCGCGCCATTTGGCGGGGTCAAACAGTCCGGGATCGGGCGTGAGGGGGGTTTTGAGGGTATTCGGGAGTACCTGAACACCAAATACACCTTGACGCCGAACCCATTCGCCGGCTGATTCTCCATAGATTTGATGCTGCGCGAGCAGCATCAAAATATAGGGTCATGGATGTGGGAGCGCAGGTTGCGGCAGACATCGCAGCAGAAAAAGCCGAGCTGATCGAGCAGATCAAGGTTCTAGCGATCGTACGCGGCAAAGTCACCTTGTCCTCCGGGCGTACGGCCGACTACTACGTCGATATGCGCCGGGTCACCCTCGACGGGGCAGTGGCGCCGGTCATCGGCCGGGTGATGCGGGCCCTGGTGGCCGACTGGGACTTCGAGGCGGTGGGCGGCCTGACATTGGGCGCCGACCCCGTTGCCACGGCCATGATGCATGCCGCCGCGACGGCAGGCGATCGGCTCGATGCGTTCGTTGTTCGTAAGGCAGGCAAGGCACATGGCCTTCAGCAACGCATCGAAGGCCCATCCGTGGCAGGCCGCCGGGTGCTGGCGGTTGAGGACACCAGCACCACGGGCGCTTCGGTGCTGACGGCTGTCGAGGCTTTGAGCGATGCGGCAGCCCAGGTAATCGGAGTCGCGGTAGTCGTCGATCGCAACACTGGCGCGAGGGAAGCGGTCGCGGCGGCCGGACTGCCATACCGCGCTGCGATCTCGGCACACGACCTCGGCCTGGAGTAAGGCCCTGGGCCCTGGGATTCGCTCACCGGTTAGGGTGAATGTGGGCTGAGACTCGTGCGAAACCTAATGCAAGCTAAGGAGATCTGATGGGCACCGCCATCACCGTGATCATCATCATCTTGGTGATCGTCGTCATCCTCGCGCTCATCGGCGTGAGCTCGTACAACGGCTTTGTCAAATCCCGCAACTTGATTCAGGAATCCTGGCGGCAGATCGACGTCGAGCTGAACCGCCGCTACGAGCTGATCCCGAACCTCGTCGAGACCGTCCGGGCGTACGCCGCGCATGAGCGCAACACCTTGGAGGACGTCACCAGGCTTCGGAGCCAGGCTCAGCAGCTGTCCCAGTCCGAGGGCGCATTACCCAGCCAGGAGCGTGCCGATGTCGAGGCCGCGCTGTCCGGCGCAGTGCGGAATTTGATCGTCAGTGTGGAGGCGTACCCGGATCTGAAGAGCAACCAGAACTTCCTGGAGCTGCAGCGCCAACTCGCAGAGACGGAGGATCGGATCGCCGCGGGTCGTCGCTTCTACAACGCCAACGTGCGGGTCTACAACACCAAAGTCGAGTCGTTGCCGAGCAACATCGTCGCCAACATGTTCAAGTTCGAAAGGGCCGCGTACTTCCAGGTTGACGAACCGGCAGTACGCCAGGCGCCGGACGTGAACTTCGGTGAGATTGCCTATCGCGGCGATCAAGACCAGCAGCAGCAGCTGCCGCCCCAGCAGTCGGCGCCTCCGGCGAAGTTCGATCGGCGAAGCGACTCCGTGCCCAATCCGCAGGAGTACCAGCAGCCGCCGCAGGGTTCCCAGCCGCGGCAGCAGAGCAGCTACCAGGCACCGCAGCAAGGCGGCGGGAGTTACCAGTCGCCGCAGCAGAGCGGCGGGAGCTATCAGTCGCCGCAACAGGGCGGTTATGTGCCGCCCGAAACCGGGCCGCAGAATCCAGACCAGCGCTAGCAGTCCGGGGGTCAGACGTGCCCGCGGAAATGACCTACCAACAGCTCGGAGCCTCCGGCCTGACCGTCTCCACGATCGGAATCGGCTGTAACAACTTCGGTGCCCGGATGGCCGACGAGGCGGTTCCGGCCGTCGTGAACGCTGCAATCGATGCCGGTATCACCCTCTTCGACACCGCCGATGTCTACGGCAACGCCGGCGGCTCGGAGACCCTGCTCGGCAAGGCTCTCGGCTCCCGCCGCGACGAGGTGATCGTTGCTACCAAGTTCGGCTCGGACATGCGAGGTGCGAACGGTCCGGATTGGGGTGCCCGCGGCTCCCGCCGCTACATCAGGATCGCGGTGGAAAACAGTCTGCGTCGCCTCGGGACGGACTGGATCGACCTCTACCAGCTGCATGAGCCTGATCCCCACACGCCAATCGATGAGACCCTGGCCGCCCTCACCGAAATCGTGGCTGAAGGCAAGGTGCGCTACATCGGGTCGTCGAACTTTGCCGGCTGGCAGGTGATGGACGCCGACTGGACATCTCGCGCCAGCGGCTACGAGGCGTTCATCTCGGCGCAGAACGAGTACTCCTGGCTGAACCGCCTGGTCGAAAGAGAGCTGGTGCCTGCGCTGGAGCACACCGGGCAGAGCCTGCTGCCGTATTTTCCGCTTGCCCGCGGACTCCTGACCGCGAAATACCACCGCGGCGAGCCCGCTCCGGTAGGCACCCGGCTGGCCCGAGATCGGCTCCAACTGGAGCGGGCAAACTTTGATCTCATCGAGGCGATTGAGGCGTACGCGGCCGAGCGTGACCTCTCGATGCTTGAGGTCGCAATCGGCGGTCTGGCGGCGATGCCGACGGTCGGCTCGGTGATCGCGGGCGCCACCTCGGCCGAGCAGGTGAAGCAGAACGTCGCCGCGGGATCGTGGGTGCCCAGCGGAGACGATCTTGACACCCTGCTGCAGATCACCAAGACAGCCGTCTAAAGACCCCTCTCAAGATCAGACGGTCGCGGACTCCTGTTTGCGTCGCCGGCGGTGCATGAGGTACTCGACCCCCATTGGGACGAGTGAGGCGACCACGATCAAGATCAGCACGGCCTCGATGTTGTTCTTGATGAATGGAATGTTGCCGAGGAAGTAACCGGCGATGGTCACTCCGCACGCCCAGAGCACGCCGCCGATAGCGGTATAGGTGATGAAGTGCCGGAAATCCATCTTGCCGACGCCGGCGACCAGGGTGACGAAGGTGCGTACGATCGGCACGAAACGCGCCAGGATGAGCGCCCTGTTGCCATAACGCTCGAAAAAGATGTGGGTCCTCTCGACGTGGGACTGCTTGAAGATCTTGCCCGCTGGTCCAGGACGTGGTTTGAACAGCGGCGGCCCGATTCTGCGGCCGATCGCGTAGCCGCTGATGTTGCCCAGCACAGCGGCAATTGTCAGCACCACGCAGACGAAGAGCAGGTTGTAGGGGATCACCCCGGTTGCCGTGAGCAGTCCCACGGTAAAGAGCAGCGAGTCTCCAGGCAGCAGCGCGAACAGCCCACACTCTGCGAAGACGATGAATGCCACACCCCACAGCGCGTACGGCCCGAAGAGGTTGATCAGGTACTCCGGGTCCATCCAGGACGGGAGCAACATCGGCACCAGCACTGCGGCCTCGAGAAGGGTCACGTCGCAAAACGGTACCGTCGCAGACTGTGAGTTTCCTAAGTGATGAGCAGCTGAATGAGGCATCTGGAGTGCCCGGGGTAGGGCCGCATCCACATCCCTGGCCTGACGACAGCAGGCTCGATCCGGAGCTGCTCGAGCATGGAGATCGCCGCAATGTCATCGATCGGTATCGCTACTGGAAGGTCTCGGCGATCGTTGCTGATCTTGAGGCCCGGCGGCATCCGCTGCAGATCGCGATCCAGAACTGGGAACACGACTTCAACATCGGCTCGATCGTGCGTACCGCCAACGCCTTCAACGTCTCCGGCGTACACATCATCGGCCGTCGCCGTTGGAATCGGCGCGGTGCGATGGTCACCGACCGCTATCTTACGATCTCGCATCATCCATCCGTCAGTGGCTTCGCCGACCGGCTCGCGGCCGATCACTACACCATCATCGGCGTCGACAATCTCGAGAGCGCCGAGCCGTTGGAGCCGTATGACCTGCCGCAACGCAGCTGCCTGGTATTCGGCTCGGAGGGTCCTGGGCTGACCGAGGAGCTCGTGGCGGTCTGCGAGCAGTTGGTGGCCATCACCCAGTACGGTTCGACCCGATCGCTCAACGCCGGTGCCGCCGCAGCTATCGCGATGTACCACTGGGCTCGTCGTTGGGCGCGATAGCTTAGCTGCGAGCGTCGGGGAATCCGCGCGGACTCCCAGCGCTATGCGCGAGCGGCTAGGCAACTGGTGAGGAGACGCATTGCAGTATGACCAAGGTCGCGTTGATCTCGCCGCCGTACGACGTGATCGCGAACCAACTTCGACAACAACCAAACGCGCCCAGGTGCGCGGCATCCTCGAACAGCTGATCGAGACCGAGCTCAACCCTGGCGACGCCATCCCCTCAGAGCGGGCGTTGGTGGTACGCCTTGGTGTCAGCCGGGTCACGGTACGTCAGGCGATTGCCGATCTCGTTGCGGCTGGCGTTCTGGAACGCGTACACGGCAAGGGAACATACCTGACAGGGCCACAGGTTGACTCGCGACTTCATCTGACCTCGTTTTCGCGTGAAATGCGTGCTCGCGGTCTGGTCCCGGCAACGGTGGTGCTCTCAGCAGCCGAACAGCCGGCCGATGACGAGGTCTCCTCTGCGCTGCGGATCCGCCCCGGCCAGTCGGTCGTACGCGTGGAACGGCTTCGCACTGCGGATGGCACGCCCATGGCGTACGAGGTTGGTCATTATCCATCGGTGCTGTTTCCGGGGCTGTTGCAGCGTGAGCTCGGGTCGCTGTACGACGTGTTCGCCAACGAATACGGCGTTGTGGTGAGCAGTGGCGAGCAGACGGTGCGGGCCGAGTCGGCCGATGCCCATCAGGCACGAGTCCTGGGAATCCCGAAACGCGCACCGCTGCTGGTGCAGGAGCGAGTGACGTATGCGGGTGACCGAGCGATCGAGATGTCAACCTCCTGGTATCGCGCGGATCGCTATCGCATTCACATGGCGATCACGCCTCGTGGTGCTCGGGAATGCTGACCGGTGACGACATGAGCACGAGTCCGATTTCGGAGTTGGTTGTTCCTTACGATCCAGGACCGCTCACAGACAAGGTGGGGCGGCGGCGCCGGCTGATTCGTTCTCGGCTGATCAGCCTCGGCATCACCATCGCGTTGCTGCTGCTGATCTACGCGTGGCAACGGGAAGCCTTGCAAGGTGCCGGTTTCTTGATCATTTGCGCAGTGGTGGTCGGGGTGTCTTTGGCGGTTCTTGGCGTCACCGTTTTTCTATACTTTTTGGCTAAACGGGAAGTGGGCACCCTCGGCAGCGGCATCGCCATCCGAATCGGTCCACGCGGCATCCAGGTTGCTGGGCTTAGCGCATCGTGGCCAGAGGTCGTAGCGATCGACACCATCAAGGGTGGCCTTGACCGGGGTCCGCGACTTCGGCTCACTCTTACTGACGGTAGGCAGGCGACTGTGCCGCTGGATCAAGTCAATGTCTTTCCTGCGACGCTCGACAGCACCGCCCGGGCTTTTTCGGCTGGCCGCCATGGCGTCGACCTGTCCGCACTGGAAAGCTGAGACGAAAGGCGGCCGTTACCACCGCTGCGCTTTCGTTTGACAGACTGTGCAATCGCGTAGGTACCACTGCGAAACGTCAATGCAGGTAGGAAAGGAGCTCACCGAGCATGCCCATCGCTACACCCGAGGTCTACGCCGCCATGTTGGACGCGGCCAAGCAGGGCTCTTTTGCCTACCCAGCGATCAACATCAGTTCCTCGCAGACCTTGAACGCGGCCCTTCAGGGCTTCACCGAGGCTGGATCGGACGGCATCATTCAGGTCTCCACCGGCGGCGCGGAGTACCTGTCAGGCCCAACGATCAAGAACCAGGTCACCGGCGCGGTGGCGCTGGCTGCGTACGCACACGAGGTTGCGAAGAGCTACCCCGTCAACGTCGCGCTGCACACCGATCACTGTCCGAAGGAGAAGCTGGACGGCTTCGTCCGGCCACTGCTCGCGATGTCTCTGGAGCGGGTCAGGGCAGGCGGCTTGCCGATCTTCCAGTCGCACATGTGGGATGGCTCGGCAGTGCCGCTCGAGGAAAACCTGTCGATCGCCGAGGAGTTGCTTGAGCAGACCGCAGCCGCGAACGTGATCTTGGAGATCGAGGTCGGCGTGGTCGGCGGCGAGGAGGACGGCGTCAGTGCGGAGATCAACGAGAAGCTCTACACCACCGTCGAGGACGGGCTGCGGACCATCGAGGTGCTCGGTACGGGCGAGAAGGGCCGTTACATCGCCGCGCTGACCTTCGGCAATGTGCATGGCGTATACAAGCCAGGCGCGGTCAAGCTACGGCCCGAGGTGTTGAAGGAGATCCAGGACGAGGTCGGTACCAAGATCGGCAAGGAGCGGCCGTTCGACTTGGTGTTCCACGGGGGATCGGGGTCAACGTTGGCGGAGATCCGGTCGGCAGTCGACTACGGGGTGGTCAAAATGAACATCGACACCGACACCCAATACGCGTTTACCCGTCACGCCGCAGGGCACATGTTCACCAACTACGACGGGGTGCTGAAGGTCGACGGCGAGGTCGGGAACAAGAAGGCGTACGACCCGCGGGCTTGGGGGAAGCTGGCGGAGGCGGGCATGAGCAAGCGCGTAGTCGAGGCCTGCGAGGACCTGCGTTCGGCCGGGACCTCTCTGAACGCGTAACTGCCAGATTCTCAGCTCCTTACTGCCTCGCAGCTTGTCTTTGCTTGAACTCCCGGCGAAGGCCGACTGGATGGGCTCGCACCAAAGGGTTGCGGCTGGGTTCCGCTGTTGAGCCGCGGTTTGCATTGCTTCCGTTTCAAGCGTCTTAGCCTTTTGTACCAGCCCATCCAGCCGGCCTTCGCCTTGTTCGCGGAGTTGGCTGGCGGAGTGAGAACCTTGCCCCGCAGGCGATGTCAGCGGTCCCTGGCGCGTGGTCGCAGGGCCATGACTGGTCGCGCTCGGGCCGCTCCCCTCAAAACTGACGCCAGTTCGTGCGACACGCCGTCCGGACCGGCTGCGCGCGGAACTGGCGTCAGTTTTTGAGGGCTTCTGGGCTGCACGGCCCAACGGCCCGCCGGCTGATGGTCTAGGCGGCCGAGCGGCCGCGAAGTATCCTCTGATGAGGCGTGTCCCACGCCTAACCTCGGCTCCGGCGCTCACGCCGCCGGTCTCAGCGAGGCAAAGGGGGCCCAGCCCTCGGG
>JBKPBV010000198.1:0-8026 GCA_046727055.1 Actinomycetota bacterium
GAATCATTGGTTCATGATCATTGATCACTTTTGGCCTCGATGGTGACCAATACCTTTTGAGGCGGTGCCAGCAGCCGCGGGACTGCTGGTGTCGCGGTTCGCTGAGGTCATCCCGGCCCAGACGACGTCGACGAGTCGATCAACCGCTGCGGAGGAGGCGGAGTCGCCGGCTGCGCCGAGTGCGTGAACGCAGTAGCTGGCTATTTCGTCGGCCGAAAGGTCCCGTCGGACCACGCCTGCTTCTGCTGCTTCGGTCACCAAGCCGGAGATCAAGTCCAGCAATTGCCGCTGCAGCTTGCGGGCTCGCGGACTGCGGTGAAGCACCGCAGCAAGTTCGTCGCCGCCGTGACGGCGGCGCTTCCGACAGATGAGCCCAGTGAAATTCACAGTTTCCCCGACTCCTGCGTTCCCGACTCCTGCGCGCAGCTCTCGCCAGCGCTGCCTTAGGCCTCCCCAGGCCCAAGCACAGCTGAAAGCTGTCATGGACGTGCCTACTGAACAGTGGATGACGCCAAGGTCATCTTCGTCAGTGACTGACAATTAGGTCACGGTTAGATCACTGGCAATCAGGATCGCCGATATTTGATCAACGGCGGGCCCGGCACGGAAGGCGTGCGGGCCGATTGAGGAACCTGCCCGCGGCCCTACCGTGACATTGCTGCTGCTGCTGAGGTTTTTGGCAGTACTCAGTTGACCGCCAGCACGTTACGTCGGCGCTTACGGCCGGTAAAACATCGCTATGTCCCAGGGGATGCGCTATCGGACCTCCGGTCGTCGCTTGTGGCTTCATGGGGCGCCTTTCTGAGCAAGGAGAAAGCTGCGTGGGCATAGAGCCGATCGGCGCCGAGGTCGTTGAAACGGTGGTGGGCGTCGTGCGCCTGCTTCGGCGTGCAGCTGAGCTGGCATGGCGGTAAGCCGACGCAGGCGGTCCCTGGTCATCGCATCAACTGCTCGCTTTCGGGATCGACTCTGCAGTGGACAGGGTATCCGGCGTGTTGCTCCGCACGGCCCAGTTGGATGGGCCCACGGCAGTTGAGGAAAACCCAGCGGAGTCGGCTAAAAAACTATCTGCTAGGCATATGCGGATCCGCTCGATCAGTAACGCTTTGTTGAAGGTTGCATCGAGGCCGGGTTCGACCGAGCCCGCTACGGGAGCCTCGATTAATCGAAGCTGACCAGTAATCAATTATGAATGCCGACGAATGGATTCGGGAGCAATTGGCGAATGCGCCGAAGCTAAATGATGATCAGCGTCGGCGTATTGCTCGATTGCTAAACGAACCGATTAGGCGCGAGAAGGTACCGAAGCAGCGAAGCGCCTAACACAGCGGAAGGTACGAACGCGTCTATGGAAGACATCACGTCGATCACGTATTGGTCGGCGTCTGATCATTGAATGTGCCGGTTTGCCTGGGCCGGTCACCGCCCTCGACAATCAGCCCGAAACTTACGCCAGTCATTGGCTTTCATTGGCTTAGCCAGAGCTCGACGTTGGCGAGTGCTTGGTCTATCGGACCGACATCATAGACACGCGATTTCATACTGCGATGAATAGCGGATTGGTTGCCTTCCTCCAGTGGCGGCGAAAGGAAGCAGCGCCACTGAAGGAAGGACTTTATTCGGAGGTTCAAAAAGGCTGGTGAGACTCCTTGAACTTATTTCCAGTTAAACACGATTAGCTAATCGTTCCAGGTGATGGTTACACGCTCAGGTTTGAATTTGCCGCCCCGGCCCTCAGCCCGGTTCACCACGATATACCGGATAATTGTGCCGATCACTGCCCGCTTCTGATCGGTGTCCAGCTCGTCGTACGCCAGGTCGGCCTGGTGGATTTTCAGACAGTGCTGCCTGACCCGCGCGATCTGGGCTTGCCGTAACTCCTTGGCCTGCGCTTCCAGCTGTTGTACGGCTGGGAAGACCGTCTCGGCGGAAAGCTCTCCCTTCGTATACGCCTTCATCAGCTCGGCTTTGCGGTTCAAGACCTCCTGTAAGCCGTTGTCTGATTCTGGTTCTGACTCATATGGCTCATCAGTCATTTCTTCTGCCAGTTTTTGGCGCACGAACTCCTCAACCAGTCCGTCAAGCTTCGGACCCGACATGCTGACACGGCCACAGGGCTGCTCGCATTTGTAGAAAAAGCTGCCGTGCCCTCTGTTGCCGTGTAACTGGCGCGAGCACTCACCACAGCGGGCGATGCCAGACAGCAAATACTTCCGAGCACCGAGACGAATACCGTGTTTTCGCGCAGTTATCGTGGCGACCACGTACTCCCAAGTCTCGACGTCCAGAACGGCCGGATACTGCCCGCTGACGGGCTGGCCGTCAGCGTCCCTGAACAGCTCGCCACGGTACACCCGGAACCCGGCCAGCCTGGGATTTAACAACATCTGGCGCATGACTTGGTGCTGCCAGAGGTTGTTTTTCGTCGTGCGTACACCGGCCCGGTTCCACTGCCGGACGATGGTGTGGATACCGACGCCCGGCGATCACGTCACGCGCAGCCTGCCGGATCAGGGCAGCTTCTTCCTCGTTAATCGTGCGTTTATCGACCTGCCAGCCGAAGGGACGGTTGCCGCCGACCGGGACGCCGGCCTGAGCCAGCTGTAGGTGCTTGGCCGCGATTCGGCGGCCGGAGTCGGCTGAGGACTTATTAGCCACGTTGACCATTAGCCGGGCATAAAAGCGGCCGTCGGAAGTCGAGAGGTCGACGTCCTTGTTGGCGGTGGCGAACACCAGGCCCTTGCGTGTCTCATAGAGGTCGATGAGCCGCTCTAGGTCGCGCGGTTGGCGAGCCAGCCGATCGGAATCCCAAACGCAGATGCCGTCGATCAGACCGGAGGCTAGATCGGTCAGCAGCTGCTCGAAGCCGGGCCGCACGACACGCCGCTTGTAAGCGCTGACACCGGCGTCCTCGTACTCGCGAGTAATCTGCCAACAACGATCTGCGGCGGTCTTCTCGTTGGCCTCACGCTGGCGCTGGAGGCCGAGCTGCATGCCCTCGGTCTCTTCTGACAGTCGTATGTACGACCCGACCCGCACGCCCGACTCCCCGCCACGCAGAATTGTCTCCATGACCAACCCCCCGCTGAGGCTCACCGGCAACCCTGAAGCCGACCGCCTGCTGACCGAAGACGACAATGCACTTCTTTTAGCAATGGTATTGGACCAGCAGGTGCCGATGGAGAAGGCGTTCAGCGGCCCACTGGTGATCGCGCAACGAATGGGCGGCCGCTTGGACGTGGCCAAGATCGCTGCAATGAGCGAAGACGAGTTCGTTGCGCTGTGCTCGCAGCGACCGGCGATCCACCGATTCCCCGCGGCCATGGCAACTCGGATACGGCAGATCTGCCAGGTGCTGACCGAAGACTACGACGGCCAGGCGGCGAACATCTGGAAGGATGCCAGGTCCGGCGACGAGGTCAAGGCCAACTTGGCACAGCTGCCCGGCTTTGGCGCTGAGAAGGCCGCGATCTTCACAGCGGTGCTCGGCAAGCTGCGTGGTGTGACGCCGGACGGCTGGCGCACGGCAGCCGGCTACTACGGGGAGCCTGGCACCTTCCGTTCAGTCGCCGATATCGTCGACAACGACTCGTTACAGAAGGTGCGCGAGACCAAGAGATCTGTCAAGGCAGCCAAGAGGGCCTCAGCCGAGTGAGTAACTTGGCCCAAGTCACCGAAGCAAGACGCAGCCGGCCCTATCACGCGCTCGTCGGCATCGGGCTGGTGAGCTACGGGCTGCTCCATCTGGTGCTGGCCTGGATTGCCGTCCAACACGTGCTCGGCGGGCGAGGCGACGCGTCGAGCGAAGGTGCATTTCGTGAGTTGCGGCAGCAGCCGCTCGGCGATGTACTGCTCTGGATCATGGCCATCGGGCTCTTCACGCTTACCGTCTGGCAAGCGGTCGAAGCCACCATCGGACGCGATCAGCCAAGTCGAGACGGCCGGTTGCGGCGTCGTTTGACCTCGGCCGGGCGCGCCGTCGTCTACTTCGCCTTGGGTTCGCTGGCTGTAGGAGTCGCGACTGGTTCCGCATCGGGCTCGAGCGAGGGCGAGGAGACATTCACCGCGAAGCTGATGGGCGTTCCACTCGGGCGGGTACTGGTGGCGGTGGTCGGCGCGGTGGTGATCGGCATTGGGGTTGCCCAGATCGTGAAGGGCCTAAGGCGGAACTTCACCGAGGACCTCGACCGTGGCGCACCGCCGGCGCTGCTGCGGCTGGGTACCGTCGGCTACTGCGCTAGGGGAGTGGCACTCGGCATCATCGGTGTCCTCTTCGGCTGGGCGGCGATCAGCTATGACCCAAAGAAGGCGGGTGGGATGGACGATGCGCTCGCTACGATCCGCGAGCAGCCGTTCGGCTCTGTGCTGCTCATGATCATGGCCGTTGGCCTGGCGTGCTTTGGGATCTACTGCTTCTTCTGGGCCCGAATGGCGCGCTATTGACTCTCGAACTGGCGCCGCAGTCTCGGGGGTGCCTTGATCAACCATGAGTCGGTGATCAGCTCACGTAACTGCTCATGATCAACTTCCTCCAGGTTCACTTGGACAACGGGCCATCCGTCGTAGTGCGGTCGTGAAGAATGCCTTGGGGGTTCGAGGTCAGCAGCGCTTCCATCTGACCCATGTCGGACACAAACACGACCAGGCCACCTTCGGCCTCAGTACGGAGTCGCAGGAATCCTTTGCCGCTGACCTTGTATGCGGGCGTCTGATACGACTGCTCCTCGGTGGTGCCGGGGAGCGACAGGGCGATCGCACGTACGTCTTGCTCGGTAGCGATTAGCCGGCCTTCTCGCGGGTACTGTGGGCCAGCTCGCAAGCCGGCAAGTGCCGTGTCTTGCCTGGTGCCAGGGCTCGACCATACGGCAGCCCGGAACCCGCAAGCCTCAGCAGGGTCAGTTGTTCGCAGCGATCTGGATGAGGTTGCCGCAGGTGTCGTCGAAGACCGCCGTCGTGACCGGGCCCATCTTCGCCGGCTCCTGAACGAACTTGACCCCGAGTGCGCTCAACCGATCGAATTCGGCCTGCACGTCATCGACAGCGAACGAGGTGTATGGGATGCCGTCGGCGACAATCGCGTTCTTGAACGGCTTCACCGCCGGGTGGTCGTCGGGCTCCAGCAACAGCTCAACGCCGTCGGGGTCCTCCGGTGAGACGACGGTCAACCACTTGAACTCGCCGACCGGCACATCGGTCTTCTTTTCAAAGCCCAGCGTCTCGGTGTAGAACTTCAGCGCCTTGTCTTGATCGTGGACGAAGATGCTTGCGAGGTTGATCTTCATTTCTTCTCCTTGGGGCGCCACCGCTCAGCAATGCGATGCAGTGGTGCGGTGTCGAGGTAATGCAACTTATAGCGGCCATCCCGATGGGTGCGCACCAGACCGGCCGCCTCGAGCACATCGAGGTGCTGTGAGATCGCCTGCCGCGAGGACGAGATCTGGTGCCTCATGATCAGCCGATTGCAGATCTCGAAGAGGCTCTGGCCGTCGCGATCGGCCAGCTCGTCGAGGATCTTGCGTCGGGTCGGATCGGCCAGGGCTTTGAATACATCGCCCATGCCAGCAATGATAGGCAAGTATGTACTTGCCTATCAACCCCCAAATTGACGCGGTCATCGCGAGCTCGCTCGGCAACGTGGGATGGGTGCCTAGGGACAGCCAAACCCGGGTCGCGCGGACGTTTGAGGCGGGTGGTACACCAGCGGCGCTCGGCAACTCCGGTGGGACGTACGATCTCCCATGTGAGCAGCAGACCCGCCGCGGAGCAGCACCTGCTCGACCTCGCGAGGCTGCGCCGCGTCCGCGACCGGATTGACCGGGAATACGCGCAGCCTCTGGATGTCGAGGCGCTTGCCCGCGGCGTTCACATGTCGGCCGGGCACCTCAGCCGCGCGTTCAAGCTCGCGTACGGGGAGTCGCCATACGGCTATGTGATGACGCGGCGCATCGAGCGTGCGATGGCACTGCTGCGCCGCGGGGACCTGAGCGTCACCGAGATCTGCTTCGCGGTCGGCTGCTCGTCGCTGGGCACCTTCAGCACTCGCTTCACCGAGCTGGTCGGTATGCCGCCCAGCACCTACCGACGCCGGGCGCCACGCGCGATGGCGGGGATACCGCCATGCGTCGCAAAGCAGGTGACAAGACCGATCAGGAATCGAGAAGCACGGGCCACCGAGCTGCAGCTAACGTGACCGCCATGGACATCACTATTTACCAGACGTACCTCCCGCACGACGACCCGGACGCATCCCTGGCCTTCTATCGCGACGCCCTGGGCTTCGAGGTCCGCAACGATGTCGAATACCAGGGGCTGCACTGGATCACCGTCGGCCCCGCCGATCAGCCGGGCACGTCGATCGTGCTGCACCCGCCGGCGGCCGACCCCGGCATCACCGACGATGAGCGCCGCACCATCGCCGAGATGATGGCCAAGGGCACCTACGCCGGCATCAACTTGGCCAGCAAGGACCTCGACGACACCTTCGACCAGCTGCAGGCCCGCGGTGCCGAGGTGGTCCAGGAGCCGACAGATCAGCCGTGGGGGGTTCGCGACTGCGCCTTCCGCGATCCCGCAGGAAATATGATCCGCGTCTTCGAGGTGCGCTGAGCCGACCCCCGGTCGCCGCCATGGCTGCGACCGATGCCGGAGGCCGCGAATTCAGCTCCGCCCAAAAACCGATAGATGGAGACACGATGAGCACGCCCACGAGGACGGACACGAAGTCACCTGCGCTGCACATTGCCGACACCCACGATCTGATCCGCGTGCACGGCGCGCGCGTGAACAACCTCAAGGATGTCAACATCGAGATCCCCAAGCGCCGGTTGACAGTGTTCACAGGAGTCTCCGGCTCGGGTAAGAGCTCGTTGGTGTTCGACACGATCGCCGCGGAATCGCAGCGGCTGATCAACGAGACCTACAGCGCCTTCGTGCAGGGTTTCATGCCGACGCTGGACCGGCCTGAGGTCGACGTGCTCGAGGGGCTGACGACTGCGATTCTCGTCGGCCAGGAGCGAATGGGCGCCAACACCCGCTCCACCGTCGGCACCGCCACCGACGCCAACGCGATGCTGCGCATCCTCTTCAGCCGACTCGGGCAGCCGCACATCGGCTCGCCCCAAGCGTTCTCATTCAACATTGCTTCGGTCCGCGGGACGGGTGCGATCACCATGGAGCGCGGTGACGGCAAAACCGAGCGACGAAGTTTCAGCGTTACCGGAGGCATGTGTCCGCGCTGCGAGGGCACGGGCTCAGTCACCGACTTCGACCTCTCTGCTCTGTACGACGACAGCAAGTCGCTCAACGAGGGTGCGCTCACGATCCCCGGCTACAGCGTCGACGGCTGGTACGGCCGCATCTTCAGCGGCTCCGGGTTCCTCGACCCGGACAAGCCGATCCATAAGTACACCAAGACCGAGTTCCACGACTTGCTCCACAAGGAGCCGACCAAGATCAAGGTCGACAACATCAACCTGACCTATGAGGGTCTGATCCCGCGGATCCAGAAGTCGTTCTTGTCCAAGGATGTCGACGCGCTGCAGCCGCACGTCCGCGCCTTCGTGGAGCGGGCGGTCACGTTCACCACCTGCCCCGACTGCGATGGCACCCGGCTCAGCGAGGCGGCCCGGTCGTCGAAGATCAAGGGGATCAACATCGCCGACGCCTGCGCGATGCAGATCAGCGACCTCGCCGAGTGGGTGCGGGGTCTGGACGAACCGTCCGTCGGGCCGCTGCTGGCGTCGCTGGGGGAGACCCTCGACTCGTTCGTGGAGATCGGGCTCGGCTACCTCAGCCTCGACCGCTCGTCGGGGACGCTGTCGGGCGGCGAGGCGCAGCGCACCAAGATGATCCGCCACCTCGGCTCCTCGCTCACCGACGTCACCTACGTGTTCGACGAGCCGACGATCGGGCTGCACCCCCACGACGTCCAGCGGATGAACGACCTGCTGCTGCGGCTGCGTGACAAGGGCAACACCGTGCTGGTGGTCGAGCACGAGCCCGAGGTCATCGAGGTCGCCGACCACGT
>JBKPBV010000199.1:0-4647 GCA_046727055.1 Actinomycetota bacterium
CACCGGACGCGACGGGGTGCGCACGAACGGATGCTCCTCGGCCTGCCCCAGCGTGATGCCGGCGACCAGGAACGGCAGGTCCCGGGGGATCAGCTCGATGCGTTCGACCACGACGTCGGGCTGCGGATTCTCCCAACACCACAGATAGAAGCTCCTAGCCCAGCCGCGCCCGTGCTCGGCGAGCCGGACGCCGGCACCGTCCCAGTGGCCCTCGAACCGGGCGGCCTTGCTGTCGTGGCTGTCCGCCACGGCGAGGAACGGGCTGCTGCCCCAGACCGTCGGCACGACCTGGATCTCGAACCGTTCACGGATCGGCACGGTGACCGCCTCGCCGCCGGCCAGGTGGAACACGTAGTCGGCGGCGGACGTTCCGACGCCGTGCCCTGCCGGTCCACCGGGCTTCAGCAACCGGTGCGCGATGATCACCCGCCTCGCCGTCCGGCCGACCTCGATCGAGACCGGCGCTGTCGGTACGACAAAGCACCGCTCCTTCGAGGGAGTGTCGGAGCCGACCAGGAACGGCAGGCCGCGAAGCTCCACCCGGCCCAGCGGCAGGTCGCCTGCCGCGTCCTCGAGGGCGTCGACGCCCGCGTTGCACACCGCTTCGATTGTCACAGGTTCATAACCGGCCATCGCGCGATCGTAACGCCGGACTTCGACATGCCAACAGACGTTTTCGCCCATGCGGCGTTCTCAGCCGGGCCGATGCAGCCAGTGCTCGTAGATGTCGGCGACCACCTCGGCAATGGACGCGCGGTGCGTCTCGACGTCCAGGATCGGTCGCTGTTCCGCGGACCGGGAAGTGAGGAGTTCCAGGCCAGACCGCCTGTGCTTCAGGCGGGTTTAGAAGTCGACGTGGCGACGGGGTGGCGGGTGAGATCGCCAGGTGGATGGCGCACTGAGCTCCTTGCGCCCCCAATTTGAGCCCAAGTTGCCCGTCTCAGTGCGAATGCCTAACCCGTGCTCCATGACATAGTCCGCAGGCCACAAGACAATGCATCGGATGGATCGCGAACACCCGAGTTGGTTCGTGGGAGCGAACTGGGGGCGGATGCCGCTCAGCTCAGGAAGACGTCTGAGCCGACTTCTGCTGCCCGTCAGAGCGTGCCAGCTGGCTCCGGATCCACGTGGACGCGACGTTCCATGTTCGTGGTGCTGCAGTTTGGCCCGCTGCAGATCTGTTGATTTCGCCACGTTCGTCCTGGCAGTCTCGGCACTCGTTGTAGTCATGCCGCGAAGGGAGAGACGTTGAATCAGCAATCCAATGGTCTTCGCCTGAGTGAGGAGTTCTACCAGGCTTGCGTGGCGCCGGCGATTGCAGCGGAGTTCCCGCGGTTGCCCCATGCTGCTGGGCTCATGGGCAGAGGATCGGAGGTACTTGGATACGACGACAGCATGTCCACCGATCACACCTGGTCCGCTCGTGTGATCGTCTTCGTGCCGGGTGAGGTCCTCATCGAGCAGGGTGAGTCGGTACAAGCCCGGTTGACCGCGCGGATCCCGGATCACTTCGACGGGCTTCCGACCGAGTTCAACGTGACTACCGTGCAGCACTACTTCCTCGATGAGCTCGGTCTGGACGTTTCAGTGGTCTGGGACGCCTACGACTGGGTCAGTCTGCCGGAGCAACGTCTGTGTGCGATGACGGCGGGAGCCGTGTTCCACGATGACCTCGACCTGGAGAAGGTGCGCCTGCGACTCGCCTACTACCCAAGAGACGTCTGGCTGTACTTGATGCTTGCGGGTTGGTGGCGGGTGCACCCGGAGATGAATCTTGTAGGGCGCGCCGGTTATGCAGGGGATGAACTCGGGTCGACCTTGATTGGAAGCAAGATCGTGTCCGGGCTCATGCACCTGTCGTTTCTGATCGAACGTCAGTATGCGCCATACGTGAAATGGTTTGGCACCGCTTTCTCGGAACTCCAGATCGCTGATCGCTTGTCGGCGCCGCTCGACAGCACGCTACACGCACGCAGTTGGAGGGAGCGCGAGAAAGCACTGGGGAGCGGCTACGAGATCGTCGCAAGCGCGTTTAACGACCTCGAGATCGCACCTCGGCTGACCCTCGAACCGGTGCGACTGTGGGGGCGTCCATTCACCGTCATGTGGGCGGACTTTCCCGGTGCTCTCAGCGCGGCGATCAGCGATCCACAGGTGCGCGACCTGGTCTCGCGCTGGCCGACGGGCGGCATCGATCAAGTGCGAGACATTCTTTGGGCTCCTCAGTCGCGAATTAAGGTGCGCGAACTTGCGATGCAGTAGGTCTTCGGCGTAGGGCGCGGCCCGCAGCGAAGCGAGGACGCGCGCCGCCTGGCTGGACGGAGCTCGGCCCTTGATTCGCCATCGACAGCGCTGGCTGGTCTACCTACCCCCGACGATGAGTCCGCCACCTCCCGTCGGGGGGCCGCGAGCGGGCCGCTGCCCGGCCCCGCTCGCTTTCTCTTCACGCAGGTTTCTCCGTCTTGTGTGTCGTTCCGTTGAGTGGTGGCGGACAGGGCGCAAGGAACCTCGATAAGGAGCCACCAGCCCCCGCCGGCTTGCCGTCGTCGACCCGGTGTGCATGCAGGGGATGGGCGGGAGCAGCAACTCGGCGTCCGTGGGCCGTCCCGGTGATCGGTCGGCTTGCGGGCCGCCGCAGAATCGCGGACCCGGCCTGCCCCCCATTTGACGGAATACGCCGTCTTGGACCGGCGCTGCACGCTAGGTGACGGTGCAAGCGGGATGAAATTCGCGATCTTGTACAACACGGCGGCTTACGGGACCCACCCGGAAGCTGTGATCCGAGTCGCGCAGCATGCCGACGCGTGTGGCTTCGAGTCCTTCCTTGTTCCGGAGCATCTCGTGCTGTACCCGGGAGCGACCCTCGGGATGTTCGAGGTGCCGCCGACGATGGCTGTTGCGGACCCGCTCGAACTCCTGGCGTTTGTCGCGGGCGTCACCGAGCGCATTGTGTTGGGTACGGCGGTGCTGTTGCTGCCTTACCGGCACCCGGTTGTCCTGGCCAAACAGTTGGCCACGATCGACATCCTGTCGCGGGGCCGGCTGCAGATGATCACCGTCGGGCTGGGAACACTAGACGGTGAAGCCGCCGCGGTCGGCGTCGAACTTCGCCACTCGTGGTCGGCGCGCGGACGAGGCCATCGATGTAGTGCGGAAGCTCTGGTCCGGCGGAGCTGACGGTGTCTCGCACAGCGGCGAGTTCTTCGCGTTCGACGACATCTGCGTCTTCCCCAAGCCCCGTTCGGGCGTACTGCCGATCCACATCGCTGGATCCTCGCATGCAGCGGCTCGCCGCGCCGGCCGGTTGGGCGACGGGTATTTTCCGGGCGGCATGCTCACGTCGGCTGAACGCGCCGCCCAACTGGACATCATGCGGTCCTATGCCGTGCGCGCAGGTCGAGATCCGGCGTCGCTGCAGTACACCCGCTGGGGATCGCTCGATCTCACCGCAGCACGGCTGGACGCTTTCGAACGGGAGGGAGTCGACCGGCTCGTGGTCTCACCTCCGATCGACCGTGCAGGTGCAGCTGGACGACCTGTCTGCCTTCGCAGAGAAACACCTGTCGGTGTGAGCAGGGCGGTCGGTGCGTTGCCGGCGGCAGACTGTGGGCATGGGTCCCAAGGATCGCGGTCCGCGTCCGAAACCGACGCTCGTCATCGGACCGCAGTCCCGCGGAACCTGGGGATCGGCCTGCGGTGTGACCTGCAGCCCCCCACCGCCCAGGCGCTGTTCGTCGACGACTGGATCGACACCGGGGGGCCAGGCCGTGACAGCAAGGAAGCTGGTCGACGCCGCCGCCGCGACCTGGTGTGACGCGCCTTGGGGCTTCGTGGCTAGAACCCGACACGGTGTGGCGCAGGACCTCAGGGCATCGCTGGCACGAGAGCATGTGGCTGCTCGTTCGCCAGCCACTGCCCGAATCGCGATCAGCGGGAGGATCGACGGTCAATATTCAGGTGCACAGCGTGATCCGTGGCCTCGCTCAGCTCGCCGCTCACGTGGCACCCGGCGGACCGTCGAGCACGGTGGGCACATACTCCAACAGTTGGAGCCCTCCGTCGAAGGTGCGGCTCTCGACCAGGTCGAGCCTGATGTCGGGATATCCGTCATAGATCCGATCTTGGCCAGTCGCACCGGTGACGACGGGGAAGACGACAACCCGGAAGCGATCCACCAGTTCGGCCGTGATCAGCGATCGGCACAGACTCACACTGCCCAGCGTGCGCATCTCGATGCGGCTGTCTTTCTTCATCGATCGCACGGCTTCCACCGCGTCTCCGGTGACTAGTCGCGTATTGGCCCACGCCAGCGGCTCGGTCAGGGTCGAGGAAAAGACCACCTTCGACACCGGGTCCAGCTGGTCGACCCCTTCCTCGCCGCTTGCGGCGAATTCTGCCATCATCCGGTAGGTCGTCGCTCCCATCAAAACGGTGTGCTCGGGCTGTTCGCCCAGCCAGCCGAGATACTCGGCGCTTTCCATGCCCCACCAACCCGGCAAGCCCTCAGCGGCCCCATAGCCGTAGAGCGAGGTGATGAAGTCGACCATGAGTGTTCCCATCAGATTCCTTCCGTCCAAACGCAAGCCGTTTCTCCACGCTAGAACGCGATGGCCGGGCGCACCAAGGCCAAATCGCGGCAGTGCGACC
>JBKPBV010000200.1:0-5711 GCA_046727055.1 Actinomycetota bacterium
GGGCCAAGGTGGCCGAGCATCACTCGGCCGCTCGTGGCCCCAAGATCAACCGCCGCAACCCATCCGTCAGTCATTGCGCGCCCTTCGACAGGCTCAGGCCGCATACGTGAACTCGCATCACCTCAGGAAGGCGGCAGCCACGCCGGCGTCGACGGGAATGTGCAGGCCGGTGGTGTGACTCAGATCAGCCGAGCAGAGCACGAATACCGCGTTGGCGACATTCTCCGGCAGCACTTCGCGCTTCAGCAGCGTCCGAGAGGCGTAGTACTTACCCAACTCCTCCTCCGGTACCCCGTAGACCGCGGCGCGCTTGGCCCCCCAGCCGCCGGCGAAGATGCCGGAGCCGCGGACCACGCCGTCGGGGTTGATGCCATTCACCTTCACCCCGTGCTCGCCCAGCTCCGCGGCGAGCAATCGCACTTGATGCGCCTGGTCGGCCTTGGTGGCGGAGTAGGCGATGTTGTTCGGGCCGGCGAAGAGGGAGTTCTTGCTGGAGATGTAGACGATGTCGCCGCCAAGCTTCTGCTCGATCAGTGCCTTTGCCGCCGCGCGGGATACCAGGAAGGAGCCCTTCGCCATCACGTTGTGTTGCAGGTCCCAGTCAGCGACCGTGGTGTCCAGCAACGACTTGGACAGCGACAGGCCGGCGTTGTTGATCACGATGTCGATGCCACCGAAGGCGAGCAGGGTGGCGTCAACCGCAGCCTGCACTGCCGCCTCATCGGTAACGTCCGCTGCAAGTCCGACAGCGACATCGCGATTGCCGATCTCCCCCGCTGCGGCCTGGGCCTTCTCGGCGTCGAGATCGGCTATAACCACACACGCACCTTCCGCAGCCAGCCTGACCGCTATCGCCTTGCCAATGCCCGACGCCGCACCGGTGATCAGCGCGATCCGGGTGGCGAGCGGCTTGGGCGTGGGCATGCGCTGCAGCTTCGCCTCCTCAAGTGCCCAGTATTCGATCTTGAACTTCTCGGATTCGTCGATCGGTGCGTACGTGGACAGCCCTTCCGCGCCGCGCATCACATTGATTGCATTGAGGTAGAACTCACCGGCCACCCGGGCGGTCTGCTTGTCTTTTCCGTACGAGAACATGCCGACCCCCGGTACCAGAATGATCAACGGGTCGGCGCCGCGAATAGCCGGTGAGTCCGGTGTTGCGTTGCGCTCGTAGTAGGCCTGGTAGTCGGCGCGGTACGTCTCATGGAGCTCACGCAGCCGAGCGATGCAGTCCTCAACGGGGGCGTCCGCCGGAAGATCAAGTACCAGCGGCTTGACCTTGGTGCGCAGGAAGTGGTCAGGGCAGCTCGTGCCAAGCTCGGCCAGCCTGGGGTGCTCGCTACCGGAGAGGAACTCCAGCACTCGCTCGTCGTCGGTGAAGTGCCCGACCATCGGCTTGTCGTACGAGGCGATGGACCGCAGCGTCGGCGCCAATGCAGCCGCCTTGGCCCGCCGCTGATCATCCGGCAGCGCGGCGTACCCGTCGAGCAGCGTCCCGAAAGGCTCCGGCTTGGAGTGCTCGGCGATGTAGGCCTCCGCGGTGCCGATGATCTCCAGTGAGTTGGCCTGGGATTCGTCGGAGGTATCACCCCAGGCGGTGATGCCGTGGCCGCCCAGAATGCAGCCGATCGCCTGCGGGTTGTCGGCTTTGATCTTGGCAATGTCCAGGCCGAGCTGGAAGCCGGGGCGGCGCCACGGCACCCAGACCACCCGGTCGCCGAAGATCTTGGCTGTCAGCTCCTCACCGTCGATGGCTGTGGCGATCGCGATCCCCGAATCGGGGTGCAGATGATCAACATGTGCCGCGTCAACGAGACCATGCATGGCGGTGTCAATCGATGGCGCCGCACCACCCTTGCCGTGCAGGCAATAGTCGAAAGCGGCGACCATTTCGTCTTCCCGCTCTACCCCCGGATAGACGTCCACGAGCTTGCGCATCCGATCGAGCCGCAACACCGCGAGGCCCGACGCGGTCAGGGTCCCCAAGTCGCCGCCGGAACCTTTGACCCAGACCAGCTCGACCGGCTCACCGGTCACCGGATCGGTCTCAGTGCCCTTGGCGGATGTGTTGCCCCCGGCGTAGTTGGTGTTCTTGGGGTTCGAGCCCAGCCGGTTCGACCGGGCAATCAGCTCCGCTACTACCTGGTTGGTCATATCACTCACGCTCCCCAGCCGGCTTGAGTGCCGCCGGCTCGTTCCTTCTCGATCTTGCTCTGATACCCAGATTCGGCGTAAGCCTTCATCGGATCAGCCGGCAGGCCGCGCGACTCGCGCCACTTAGCCAGCACGGGACGTACGTCGGTGTAGAAGGCATCCATCAAGATCCCATTGGCACCCAGCACATCATGTGCTTCCTGCGCGGCCGCAAGAGCCTCACGGTCGACAAGGAGGGCCCGCGCGGTCATCTCCTGAACGTTCAGCACCGAGCGGATCTGGCCTGGGATCTTCGGCTCGACGTTGTGGCACTGGTCCAACATGAAGGCGACCTCGGATTCCGGCCCGTAGCCGCCGCCCCGTACCACCTCGTACAGGATGCGGAAGAGCTGGAACGGATCAGCAGAGCCGACGATCAGATCGTCGTCGGCGTAGTAGCTGGAGTTGAAGTCGAAGGAGCCGAGCTTTCCCAGCCGCAGCAGTTGAGCCGCGATGAACTCGATGTTGGTCCCGGGCGCGTGGTGCCCCGTGTCCAGACAGACCACGGCCCGCTCCCCGAGCGCCGCGCAGTGAACATACGAGGTGCCCCAGTCCGGCACATCGGTGTGGTAGAAGGCGGGTTCGAAAAACTTGTACTCCAACACCAGCCGCTGATCAGGCCCAATGCGCTCATAAATCTGCGCGAGGCTGTCCGAGAGCCGCTCCTGACGGCCCCTGATGTCACCCTGGCCGGCGTAGTTACTGCCATCGGCCAGCCAGATCTTCAGGTCGCGCGATCCTGTCTGGTTCATGATCTCGATGCACTCCAAGTGGTGATCGATCGCCTTGCGTCGCACCGAATCATCGACGTGGGTCAGGCTGCCGAACTTGTAGATGTCGTCCTGGAAGGTGTTGGAGTTGATGGTGCCGAGCGCCATGCCGAGATCAGCGGCGTAGTTCCGGAGGGCGCCGTAGTCCTCGACCTTGTCCCACGGGATGTGCAGTGCGACCTTCGGCGCGAGCCCGGTTAGCTCGTTCACCTTTGCGGCGTCGGCGATCTTTTCTTGGATAGTCCGGGGCGTGCCCGGTGTGCCGAACACCTTGAACCGGGTGCCGGAGTTGCCAAACGCCCAGGAGGGAAGCTCGATCGTTTGATGGGCCAGCTGGTCGGAGATGGATTCGAAGGTAGTCATAATGATCGTCACTCTCGGTTGAATGGGGGTGGGGTTCTTCGCTATTGAAACGTTGCAGTGACGCTCGACAGGACCATAGCGCCCTCACTTTCTGGATGTCAAGACTTTACGGCCCGAGCGACCCCGACAGCGCAGCGGTCGTCAACTGGCCTGCGCAAAGCGTGGTCAGAGGCCAAGACGACAGGCGCCAAGCATTCAGCCAGATTCCTTGCTCCGCAAGGAAATCCGTCGCATCACCAGGATCACAGTCTCGATGATCTTTGCACCACGGAACCGATCTCCAGGCCCTGGCGAGCTCCTGAGAGCACGCCCGTTGAGCTTTGTCGAAGCGTGCCGGAACGGTGCCCTTCAACAAGCTCCGGTCACATTGGCCAGGTGGCTGGCTAATGGTCTCCCGCGACCAGGTGCAGAAGCTGAAACGATCAAGGAAACCGGGAGACTCCAGGGAAGGCAGCAGCTCGTCGGCTAGCACGTCTTTTGCGTCTGGCTGCTTTCCCTTTAGTGCCTTGTGGTTGGACCGCTGGCCACGATCCTGCCCCACCGACCGAAGCCAATCCCGCCGCTCACAAGCGGACGATTTGTTGAAGCGTTTCATTTATGGTTAGATCTCCCACCATGTCCCAAGACCATAGCCCGCACATCGCTGACGTCACCCGGCAAGCGGGGCCGCCAGTGGCCACCGTCTCGAACGTTCTGAAGTGGCCAGAGCGCGTATCGCCGGCAACCGATTTGCGCGCCGAGGCTGCCATTGTCGAGCTGACTTCTGTCCGCAACGGTTCGGCACATCTACGGCGCGGTGCCATGAGCAGGTTGATCGGAACGATGGTCACCGATCTCAGAGATGACTTCCAGCTGAAGGTCGCCCAGCACGTAGAGGTTGCAGCCGCAGCCGCCGGCCGAATGACCTTGCACTCTCAAACGCTTGGGAAGAGGGAGCGTGAACTGGCCTACCTGGACTTCTTCCATCAGAGAGGCGCCGCGGGAGTGATCGTGGGCTTTGTTGGTGACGTCACTGCCCAGCTCCTCCAGATGGAGCGGGTTGGCACTGCCAACGTTGTCGTCAACCCGAGCACGCCGACCCCCTGCCCGTCAGTTGGTGTCGACGAAGAGGCCGGGGGCCTTCTTGCCGCGAACCACTTGATCGACCAAGGATGCCGAAGGCTTGCCTTCGTCGGTTCAGGCTTGAAAGACCGGCCAGTTGCGCGGCGGCTGGCAGGGGCCACGATGGCTGCCAGCTCGCGAGGTGCCCAGCTAGAGGTGCTCGCCGACCATGCCTCGAGCGTCGCAGTCGGCGCGACGGTCGGCACTTCGATTGCGAGTCGACCATCCAACCGACCAGACGGAATCATCACCACGAGCGACTCCCTTGCTGTAGGAATCGTGCATGGCCTCGCAAGTCATGGAGTCAGCGTTCCCGCCGATATTGCGGTCGTTGGCTGGGGCGACACCGATTTCGCCGGCAGTGCGCCGATCCCTCTTAGCTCTGTCCGGCAACCGGCGGCAGCGATTGGAGCTATGGCATTTGAGCTGCTGCGCCAACAGATCGAGCAGACGACAGTGGAACGGCCGGGTGGAGTTTTGGAGTTCTTCCCAGATCTCATTGCTCGCAAGTCGAGCCTGAGGGCCTAAAGGCCTAGCCACCGATGCTGGTCTTAACCCCTCCCGTGGACCGACGCATAACAAGATCAGGGGTGAACTGGATGTGTTGGTGCTCGTGCGGAGCATCGGTGTCCAAGGCATCGATCTCGGCGAAGAGAAGTTCGGCAGCCCGAACACCCAACGCCTGCCGCGGCTGTCGAATCGAGGACAATGGCACGGCCGCGGAGGCCGCAAATGCAATGTCGTCATAGCCGATGAGAGAGATCTGGTCGGGCACCCCAACTCCGTGGGTGACGAATCCCTGCAGCAGACCGATCGCCAACAAATCGTTTGCCGCAAAGACAGCCGACGGCCGCTCTCCAGATGGAAGGGCAACCAATTCACTTGCCGCCAGAGTGCCTGAGGTGGTGTCGAGACGCTCCGTTGGGATCGTCGTGAGCTTGCCGGAGTCGCCGAGCTGAGTGAGCGCGATTTGCGCACCAAAGTGACGATCCCGCACTTGTTGGATGATCATCGGACCGCCGACGAACGCTATGTGGCGGTGGCCTTGGGCAACAAGATGATCGACTGCAAGTCGCCCACCCTCCACGTCATCTACAGCAACCGAGCAGTACGGCGCATTCTCGCTCGCCCGATCGACGATTACCACCGGGATGCCTTGACGCCGCAGGTCAACGACCTGCTGACCGGCTTGCTTGATCGGGGCGAACAGCACCCCGCGTACCCGGTGCTGCTCGAAGAGCTGTAGGTGGGCGGCTTCCCTTTCTGTCTGCTGCGCGCTATTGC
>JBKPBV010000201.1:0-15564 GCA_046727055.1 Actinomycetota bacterium
ACGAGCGACGATCAGCACCCAACCGCCAGATCCGTAGTCTGGGGGCGGCCGGAAAGCTAGCGTCGTCCTGGCAAGGCAGCGCAGGTTAGACGGGGTCCGCTGCAAAAGTAGGCGCAGGTAGAACAAGGTAGAACATTGACCGCGTCGTTGACCGAGCAGAGCAAGCCCTACCGCCGAGAGCATCTGATCGAAGTCAGATGCTCTAATCCACTGAGCTACCGGCGCCGCTCTGTGGCCCCTGACCTGCGACTTCGCTATCCTGGGCCTCGATCCGAGCTTAGCACACCGCTCCTACAGCATCTGATTCCGGAGGTTTCGCTCGTGGCCGACCTGCGAATACGGCGGTGAGCACGGCGCATAGCGGGTTCTAGCTCCGGAGCAGAAGGCCGCAGGTTCGAATCCTGCCGTGGGCACAATTGATGATCTGACCTGCGGTTTTGCGGTTCAGGGAGCGCTGAGGCCACCCCCGATAACGGTGTCAGGCCATCTGCCTGGCCGGCCTAGCTGTGCTTCCCGTGAACGTTGTTGACGAGGACCGCCATCGGGGTCAGGCCGTCGAGCGAGGTGTGTGGTCGCCGGTGATTGTAGAACCGCAGCCACCGGGCGAAGGCGCGGCAGCGCTCGTCGTTGCTGTGATACAGCCGGGCGTAGGCCCACTCCTCCAGGAGGGTGCGGTTGAACCGCTCCACCTTGCCGTTAGTCTGGGGCCGATACGGCCGGGTCCGCTTGAGCCGGATCCCCAGCCCAGCGGCCGTCTCAGTAAAGACCACCGACTCGGTGTAGGCCTTGGCGTTGTCGGTCAACACCCGCTGGATGACCACGCCGTGCTCGGCGAAGAAGGCGGCCGCTTCGACCAGGAACCGGGCCGAGGTCGCCCCGGTCTCATCAGGCAGGAGCTGGCTGAAGGCGACCCGGGAGCGGTCATCGACCGCCGAGTGGAGATAGTCGTAGCCGATGCCTCGGCCGCGGGTGGCCGTGGCCCGGCCATGGATCCGGTGGCCGCCACCGTCAGGGATGCGCCCGAGTTTCTTGACGTCGAGGTGGACCAGCTCGCCAGGGTGCTCGCGCTGGTAGCGGACCACGACCCCGCTGGTCCGGTCGGTGTGGGCGAGTCGACTCATGCCGTGGCGGCGCAGGACCCCATAGATGGTCGAGCGAGCCATGCCCCGGTGGGTCGCCGAGCCGATGGGGGCCCTGGCGACGCCGGCGCCGGGCCGCCAGCACCCGCCGGACCTGGGCAGCCGACAAGGCATGGGGGCAGCGGTGGGGTCGAGAGCTGCGGTCGGCCAGCCCGGCCGGGCCCTCGGTGCAGTAGCGGCCCAGCCACTTGTAGGCCGTGGCCCGCGACACCCCCAGGGACTCCGCTGCCTGGGCCGGTGGCCAGCCGTGCTCGGTGATGCGCTGGACCAGCAGCAGCCGGCCGAACTCGGTCAGGCGGGCATTAGCATGGGCCATGAGGGTCCCCTCCCGGCTCGAGGCTTCGACAACCCAAGCCGACCGAGGGGACCCTCAACTGTCAACAACCCTCACGGGAACTACACCTAGCGCTCAGGGAGCGGATAACTCGGACCCTCCATCGGGTGGCCATCGTCGCGTTAACCTGCTGAGGGCGCTCTCACACTTCCGCGAGTGGTCCCGCCGGCCGTTGTTCTCATGCATTTCTATGCCGCGTCAAAGGGGCCGCGCCGACTACGTGGGGCGCCACCCCGCCGGAGCCGACTCGGGACGTTGGAGCCCAGTGGTTCGCCCCGCTCGCTGACGAAGGCGGCCGAGACGAAGCCGATCGCCGGGATGAAACGCCCTCTGGTTTCTGAGCAGCCCGTACCGCGGATCTCGACCGACCGCTGCGGGCGCTCCTGCTACCTGCCAGGGCGTCTCGTGGTCGGATATCGGCTAGAGGGGCCGTGCGGTGAAGCGGTCCGCGAGCCAGTCGGCGATGAGGGATCCCCCGGTGGCGGTGCCGGGTGGCTCGCCGGGCGTGATCGGCCCGCCGAAGTGGGTTCCGCGGACCCGCTCGTGGGTCTTGTCCGTGGCGCCGAGCGCAGCAAACATCCGGGCGCTATCGCCGGGGAAGGCCGCCTGGTCGCCGGTCAGCTCGATCAGGAGGCTGGGCACGGTGACTCCCGGGGCGCAGCGGATGAAGCCGGCCTTCGAGCTAAGCCCCGACCAGGTCGACAGCCAGGCGTCCGGGGTGGTGAGCCTGCCGAAGCCGACCAGGCCGTAGTTGATCAGGTCGGGCCGGCTGCCGAACACGGAGCCGTATGGCCGGTCGTTGGGGTCGATGCTCAGGTCGACGGTCCGGGGATCGGCGTCGCTGCGGTAGACGGTGATCAACCGCGGGGCGAGAGCCACGCGCCGGTCCTGGGCCAGGCCGGTGCGCTTGTATCGCGCCCGGGCCTCCCCGGCCTGGGCGACTCGCTCGCGGGCGACGGCGTCGATGCGGGCGACACGGGCCCGTTGGGCCGCGCGGTAGCGGTCCAAGAACTCCGCCGTGTAGCAGGCGCTGTGCGGCGGTTCGGCGAAGCCGTTCGCCGGGTTGAATGGGTCGAGCTCCGGCGTGATCGAGAGCGGGTCGGCCTCGTCGGCGACCGAGGGGTCGATGCAGCCGAGCAGCAGCGCGCCCTGCCCCGGGTGCGGCGCGAGGAACAACGCGGCGTCGGGAGCGGGCATGGTGGTCTCGGCGAGGCGGGTGGGCCGGCCGGCCGGGGTGGTGGCGATTCGCTCGCCGGGAGGCAACGCGCTTTGCTCGATGTAGTAGGCGTAGAGCGCGCCGCCACCGGAATGGCCGAGGGTGACGAGGCTGTCGAACCCTCGCTCCCGCAGGAAGGTCAGGCCCGCCGCAACGTCGAGCAGGGTCTGCTCGTGCACGAGGGTGAGGTCGTTGTTGACCGAGCGGCTGCCCTGGGTCCAGACCGAGAAGCCGCGCCCGAGCAGAATCGGTACGAGCGGGTGGTGTGTGACGTCTTGACGCGGGTGCATCAGGGTCACCACCGTGGGGCTCGCGGGCACGCGGTGGAGCACGCCGTTGGTCTTCGCCCCGTCGGCCGTCGTGAGCTCGTGCAGGGATGTCCGCACGGTGTCGGGAATCGCGTCGGGGGTGACGTGGCGGCCGGCGCCGAGCCGCGCGCCGGCCGCCGCCGTGTCTGATGATTCGCTCGCGAGTGTGCTCATCCCGACTCCACGCGCAGGGCGTCTTTGTCGTGCTGGGTGATGCGGCTGCCTCGCGGGACGCCGGCGACCGCGCTGTACCACACCGCGTGCCGGCATCCGGTGGCGCGGCGGTCGATCACGATCGGGCCGTCGGCCCTGATCTCGAAGTAGGGTCCGATGCGGCCCACGGTCACGGCCGGGTCCTGCCCGGCGACCTTGGCGACGCCGGTGTTCTCGGGCACGTCGAGCACGTACAGGGTGGCCATTACCAACCCTCGTATCCGCTGTGTTCGAGCTCCGCCTCGTCTGTGCGCTCGACGGTGATTCGGCGCTCGCGTTCCCACCGGTCCGCGCGCTCGACGATGAGCTCGGCCTTGCGGGCCAGCAGCTTTGCGAGGCTGGGCTCGGGCTCGCTGACGACGTCGACCAGGGCGTCGATGGTGAGGTTTGCGTCGAGGTCCTCCTGCGGGGTGACCGGACGCATCGCTCGGGTGAGCTCGACCATATAGCCGTTGGGGTCGTGGGTGTAGATCGACTCGATGGTCTCGTGCTGGATCTGCATCTCGACCGGCCACTCACTGGCATCCAGCCGGCGGCGGTACTCCGTTAGGTCGTCCTGGTTGTCGACGTGGATCGCGAGGTGCCGGGACCGGATGAAGTACGTCGGAACGTCCGGGCCGAAGGCGGCGTAAGCGTCACCGCGGCCGGTGGCGTTGAACGGCTCGACACCGAAGTAGTAGAAGAACGCGATCCGGTCGTCGTTGCCGATGTCGAAGAAGAAGTGGATGAAGTCGGGGTGGTCCTCGGGCCCCCATCCCGCGGCGCAGATCGAGTGCACGACCGGGAACCCGAGAACGTCGCGGTAGAAGCGCACCGTCGCGGCGGGGTCAAAAGTGGGGAACGCGGCGTGGTCGACGCCTTTCACCCGGTGGTCAAGCTCGGTCATGGGTCGGCCTCCGATTACGTGGTTGCCAACCCCACGATAGCGACTCGTCGACGCATGTGTCAACTCTTTGACAGAAGTGACGAACCCCGGGGGCGGCGATCCAGGAAATCAGAGCCCCTCCCAGCGGTGCGCGAGGGCCGGGATCTGCGCGGAACGCCGGTTAGTCGCGGAGGAGTCGTTCGAGGTGGTCGAGGTCCTGTCGGAGCAGCGCGACGACCGCGGTGGGTCCCTCACCGTCCAGGCCACGCGAGGGCTCGCGGCTTAGTGCGGCGACCGCCATGTCCGTCAGCTGGTCGGCGATGCCGTCGACGCTGTCGCGGCCGTGCGGGTGGAACCACCAGGCGACCCAGTTGCAGAGGCCGAGGACGCCGAGTGCGGCCACCCGGGGATCGACCGGGCGGAGCTGCCCCGCGACGATGCCTTCGTCGATCACGGCGGTGAGCGAGTTCAGCACGGCCTTGCGGCCGGCTTTGTGGGCCGCGGCCAGCTCGGGCGGCAGTTCGGCTTCTGACCGGACGAGCAGCCGGAACCGGGCCGGCTGGGTGGCGCGGCGGACGGCGATCAGCCGGGCGATGGCGCGGAGCTTGCCGATGGGGTCGAGATTCGCCCGCTCCGCGATCGCGCCCATCTCGGCTGCCGGGCCTTCGGTGATCTCGGTGACAAGCTTGGCGAGGAGTGCGTCTTTGCTCTTGACGTAGTAGTAGAGCGACGGCCGGCTCATGCCCATCGCGTTGGCGACATCCTGCAGGCTGGTCCCGGCGAATCCGCGTTCGGCGAACAGCTGGGTCGCTTGTTCGAAGATCTCGTGCTCGACGAGCTCCCGCCGGACGGTGTTGCGGCTGTTGCCGCGGCCAGCCGCCTCTGCGGGCGTGGTCTTGCGGCGGGTGTCCCGCGGCGCGTTGCTGGTCATGGACATGGATGTTAGCAATTCGTCGCAAGTGTTGAACCCATGGCCGGGCCGAGCAGCGCGCCTGCGTCGGGCACCACTGTCGGGAGCCCGAGCCGGTCCAGCAAGGTGAACGCGCCTGCGGTGGCGGCCGAGAGGACCGGCAGGCCGAACTCGGTTTCGGCGGCCGTGATCAGGTCCAGCGAGGGCATCTGCACGCAGGCCGAGATGATCAGGGCGTGCGCCTCGCCGAGGTCGAGGCCGCGCGCTGCCGCCAGCACGCGATCGCCGGGGATGCACCCCACGTCGGCGTTGTCGGCTACTTCGAGAGCCGTCCAGTCGACGATCTGGAGCCCTTCGGCTTGCAGGTAGGCCACGACCTGCCGGGCCAGGGGCAGCATGTAGGGCGTGACCAGCGCGATGCGGGTCGCGCCGAGGGCGCCTACCGCCTCGATGAGCGCGCCCGCGCTGGAGACCACCACGGGGTGCTGGCCTCGCTGGTGCAGCTGGGTCTTCACGGCGTCCTCGGTGCGCCGATGCTCGCCGGGACCCTGCGCCATCAGCGCGACGAGGCAGGCGTAGAGCACGGCGTCGACCCCCGCGTCGGCGAGCTCGTCGACGCAACGCTCGCGCTGGGCGTTCATCGCCCGCAGCTGCTCAGCCGAGACTGTGTGCATGCGCATCCGGGTGGCGTGAAACGAGAACCGCGCAGATGCATGTCGGGCCAGCAGGGCGGGCACCTCGGTTTCGACGGTGACGTTGGAGCTGGGTACCACCAGGCCAATGCGCTGTGGGCGACTCATGAGCGGGTTTCCGTTCGTTCGTCGGTGATCATGGCGGCGATGTCGGCGTGCAGCCGCTTCTTGTCAACCTTCCCGACCGGGGTGCGCGGCAGTTCGGCGAGAAACTCGACGCGCTCGGGCCACTTGAACTTCGCGACGTGCGCCTGTGCGAAGTGGTGTCGGACCTCGGCCAGGGATAGCGGCCGGCCGCGCGTGGCGACGTAGGCGCAGGTGCGTTCGCCGAGCCGTTCGTCGGGCATGGCCACAACCGCGGCCTCGACCACGCGGGGATGGCGCAGCAGGACCTGCTCGACCTCTTCCGCGCTGATCTTCTCGCCACCCCGGTTGATGAGCTCCTTGATCCGGCCCTCTACCGACAGGCAGCGCACGCCGCCGATCGTCTGCGCGGCGACGAGGTCGCCCGTGCGGTAGAAGCCGTCGGCGGTGAAGGCCTGGGCGTTTTGCTCCGGCGCGTCGAAGTAGCCGCGCAGCGTGTAGGGGCCCCGGCAGCACAGCTCGCCAACCTCGCCGTCCGCGACCGGTTCCTCGCTGCCGGGCAACAGGATCGTGATCTCGTCCAGCTCTGACAACGGGGTGCCGACGGTGGTCAGACGAGCCTCGCGCGGCGCACCGGGCCGGGTGGTGAGAAACAGGCCCTCGCCCATGCCGAACAGCTGGCCGGCCCAGACTCCGTTGCACTCCAACGTCTCGAACAGCGCGACGGGCACCTTGGCCCCGGACAGCACGGCCCGCCGCAGCCGCGGGTACAGCGCGGCGAACGCCGGGTTCTCGACCGCGCCGAAGTGTCCGTGCCCGAGCAGCAGGTCGGTCACCCCCTCGGCGGCGAACAGGGGCAGCGCCCTCGACAGATCCGGGTTCGCGAGCACCAGGCACGCCCCGGCGCTGTGCGCGGCGTGCAGCGCGCAAGTGATCCCGGCGTTATGGATCAGCGGAATTGCGTGGCCGACCCGGGTTGTCGGGTCCCAGCCCCAGGAGCGCGCATATTCAGCGGCGTTGAACCAGTACTCGGCATGCAGCCGCGGGATGACCTTCGGGATGCCGGTGGTCCCACCGGACAGCTGGAAGGCCACGACGTCGTCGGGGTCGATTCGGTGCTGGATGTCCCCGACGACTGTGCGCGCAGTGGCAGGCGCCAGGCCGCGGCCGAGGTCCTCGATCCGGGTCGGGCGGATGCCCGGCTCCGCGCCGACGACGAGCACGTGCCGCTCGCTCGGGTGCCGGTCGGCCAGTTCGGTGGCGAAGGCGACCAGGTCGAAACTCCTGGTGCCGGCCTCGACGAGATGCGCCACCGCGCCGACCTTGCGGCTGATCGGGTCGATCTCGTGCTGGCGGTGCGCCGGCAGGGTGCACACCGGGATCAGGCCGGCCTTGAGCACGCCGTACCAGCACACCACGGTGTCGAGCCGATTGCTGACCTGGAACAGCACCGGCTGGCCGGGTGCCAGCCCGAGGGCGGACAGGCCGGCGGCGAGCTGGTCGGTGCGCTCGTCCAGTTCCCGGTAGGTCATGCGCCCGTCGTGGGCCACGACCGCCGGCCGGTCCGGGTGTTGGTCGGCGACCGCCCGGAACTCCTGCGCGATCGTGCGCGACCCCCACAGCCCCGCCGAGCGGTAGCGTCGCATGACCTGGTCGGGGAACGGCACGACCCGACCGCCCCAGTCGCGCGCGCTCATCGGCGGATCTCCTCGTCGATGGCGACCAGATCGGTGCGCCCGCTGAGCAGACCTGCCGCCAGGTCGGGCAGCAGCGGCTCGGGCCCGGAAACCACCACGAGACTTCCGGTCTCGCGCCGCAACCGCTCCGCGAGGTCGAGCGCCGACAGCAGCGCCCCACGCTCGCCCGCGCTCAGCCAGAACCCGTCGACACCGCCGTCCAAGGCACGCCGGGCGCGCATGACGACCGCGTCCGCCGAGGAGCCGCACGGGTCGGGCGGCGTGTCGGCCACCGGTGCGAATACCACTGCACCCGTGGTAGCGGCGTCGCGGCGTTCGCGCACCTGCACCCTGCCCCGGTCCTGCACGCCCAGCAACCGGCGGCGGAAGCTCACCCCGTTCCGGTGCAGCGGTTGCGCGAGGACCCACGAGGTGACGTCCGCGGCGGCCAGCGACGGGGCCGGCGCGCCGGCGAACTGCCCCAGCGCGGAACGCACGATGTCCGGGTTGGTCATCGCGAAACGCTCCAGCGGGACGTTGCCCGCCCGCGTCATGTACGCGACCATCAGCTGCTCGACGGGCAGGTCGGTGCGCCCCGGGAACGATTCCCACCACAGCTGGCTGCGCCGGGCCAGTTCCTGCAGGCGCTCGACCGCGGGCCGGCGCACCTGCTCGTACCGGCGCAGCGCGTGGCCGAGATCGGGTTCGCCGGTGATGGCGTCGACCAGCGCGATCGCGTCCTCCATGGCCAGCTTGGTGCCGGAGCCGATGGAGAAGTGGGCGGTGTGCGCGGCGTCGCCCAGCAGCACCGTGCGGCCGGAGCTCCAACGGGCGCAGCGCACGGTGCGGAACCGGGACCACCGCGTGCGGTTGCCGATCAGGGGGTGACCCCGCAGGTGCTCGCGGAACAGCTCGGACAAGAACGACAGCGATGCCGCGTCGGACGCGTCGCCGGGCGTGTTCGCATTGGCGGTGTCGAACCCGGCGCGCCGCCAGGTCTGCTCGTCAGTCTCGATGAGGAACGTGCTGCGCTGCGCCGAATACGGGTAGGCATGGGTCACGAACGTGCCGAACTCGGATTCCGCCGGGGCGAACACCGCGTCGTCGATGGCCAGCTCAGCGCCGCACCACATGAACAGGCCGCGACCGATGTCGCTGTCGGCGCCGAAGTCGCCCGCCTCACGGGTCGCGCTGCTGACGCCATCCGCCGCGACGACCAGGTCCGCGTCCAGCTTGTCGACCGAACGCCGGCGACCGAACTCCAGCCGGACACCCACCTTCTCCGCATGCCGTTGCAGCACCGCCAGCAACTCCGTGCGCGCCACGCCGATCAGGTCGTCGCTGTGCACCCGGACGAGCCGATCGCCGACCTGCAGGGTCATGTCATGCGGCCGTCCGAGTGCCAGGATGTCGTGCAGCGTCTCCGGGTCGGCAGCCTCGAGGTTGCGCTGGGTGCGTGCCCCCAGTCCGACACCGAAGCCGAACGTGGTGTCCGGCTCGCTCTGCTCGTACACGGTGACCTCACAGCGCGGCTGCGCGAGCCTGAGCAGGCGCGCGGCATAGAGCCCTCCCGGACCTGCGCCGAGTACCGCGACGCGATCGCACCACATGGGTCGCCTCCTGCCTGGTTCGACTAATACGTTGATTATTTGACAGTCTCGACAGAGAGTCAACGCTCTGGGGTTGACTCTCTGTCGTAGGCGTCGAATACTCGACGATATCGTCCGATGCCGCAGTCGGCGGCATGCGATCGCTGAGGAGCGTGAGTCATGGCCTATGTCATCGGGGTCGACGTGGGCGGCACGTTCACCGACGCCGTCCTCGACGACGACTCGGGGACGATCATCGCCGCGAAGTCGCCGTCCACGCCGCCGGACTATTCCCGCGGCGTCCTCGACGTCCTCGAACTGCTCGCCGAGCAGGTCGGCAGGCCGCTGGACGAGGTGCTCGCCGACACCCACCACATCGCGCACGGCACGACGTCGTCGCTGAACGCGCTGGTCACGGGCAACGTGCCACCGGTCGGCTACCTCACCACGAAGGGGCACCGCGACTCGATCTACATCATGAACGTCGAGGGTCGCTACCTCGGTCGCTCGCAGCACGAGCTGCAGAACGTCCTCGGGCAGGAGAAGTCACCGGGGCTGGTGCCCCAGCGGCACGCGCTCGAGGTGACCGAGCGGGTCGACCGGGACGGTACGGTCATCGTCGCGCTGGACGAGGACGAGGGCCGCGCAGCCATCAGGGCACTGCTCGCCGACGGTGTGCGCGCGATCGCGATCTCCCTGCTGTGGTCGTTCCGCAACCCGGTCCACGAACGACGCCTTCGCGAGCTGGTGCACGAGATCGACCCGGGCGTCTACGTCGCGCTGTCCAGCGAGGTCAGCCCGAGGATCCGGGAGTTCGCACGCAACGCCACCACGATCATGAGCACCCAGATCGGGCCGGGCCTGCGTGACTACCTCACGAACCTCGAAGACACGCTCCGCGCGCGCAAGCTCGCCGGACCGCTGCTGGTCATGCAGAGCAACGGCGGGGCGGTCACCGCTTACGAAGCGCCCTCCAACGCGATCAGCACGGTTGGGTCGGTGCTCACCGGCGGGGTCGTGGGCTCGGTCGCGCTGGGTCAGCAGCTGGGCCACCGCAACATCATCTCCACCGACGTTGGCGGAACCACGTTCCTGACCGGCCTGGTCGTGGACAGCGAACCGGTCCGCACCACCACGACGGTGATCAACCACCATCCGATCAACGTGCCCAGCCTGCGGGTCGACGCGATCGGATCCGGCGGGGGCGCGATCGCCTGGCTCGACGCCGGCGGCAACCTCCGGATCGGGCCGCACAGCGCCCAGGCCGACCCCGGACCCGCCTGCTACGGCCAGGGCGGCACTGAGCCGACCAACACCGACGCGAATCTCGTGCTCGGCATCCTCCCCGAGCGCGGACTGCTAGACGGACGCAAACCGCTGTCGCTCCAACTGGCCCGGAAGGCCATCGACACAAAGATCGCGACCCCCCTCGGCCTTTCCGTCGAGCAGGCCGCGGCCGCGATCTACGCCGTGCAGAACGCGCAGACCGGCGACCTGCTCCGCAAGACCGTGGTCGAGGCCGGTTACGACCCGCGCGAGTTCGTGCTGTACGCCTTCGGCGGCGCCGGGCCTGCGCACTGCGCCGCGTACGCCGCCCAGATCGAGGTGTCCGAGGTCGTTGTGCCGCTCGGCGCGGTCGCGTCCGCGTTCTCCGCCTACGGCCTGGCCGCCTCCGACATCGTGCTCGCGGCCGAGCTGTCCGACCCGATGTTCGTTCCGTTCGACGCGACCCGAGCCGATCGGAACTTCGCCCAGCTCGAAGATCATGTGCGGGCCGCGCTGCGCAAGCAGGGCGTGGAGTTCGCGACGGTCGAACTCCACCGCGAAATCGACATGCGCTATGCGATGCAGCTGGCCGAGGTCACCACCCCGATCCCGGGCGGCGCCCTGGACACCGCGGCCATCGAAGCCGCCGCGGCTGGTTTCGAAGACCGCTACGCCGAGCTGTACGGCAAAGGCGCCGGGTTCCGTGAGGCCGGCATCCAGGCGATCACCTTCCGGGTCCGTGGCGTTGGCGTCATCCCGTTTTCGCCAAAGCTGCCGCATATCCCACTCGCGGGGTCGTCCGATCAGGCCGAGGCACAGGTCGGCCGCCGGCCGGTCTGCCTGGACACCACCACCGGGTTCGTGGACACGCCGGTCTTCGACTACCGCAACCTGCGCGCGGGCCACGTCATCCGCGGACCCGCGATCATCGAAGTGCCCACCACCACCGTCGTCGTCCCGGCCAGTACCACCGGCACCGTCGACACCCTCGGCAACCTCACGATCCACACCGCTGGGAGGCCCTCGTGACCATGTCCATCCCTGGCTCCGAGGTGTTCTCGAGCCGACCTGTCGACCCTGAGGAGCTGCGTCGCTCGCTGCCTTCGACCCTGCAGATCCACACCGTCACCCAGGAGCAGGTCGACGCCCTCGATCCCCTCACTTACGAGGTGGTACGGCACCGCCTGTGGTCGGTCACCGACGAGATGGGCGAGGCACTCAAGCGGATGTCCGGCTCGCCGATCGTCACCGACGCCAACGACTTCGACTTCGCGATCAGCGACGAGCTGGGCCAGGAGGTCCAGGTCGGCCTGTACAACACCATGCTCGTCGGCGCCGTTGACCTCGCGATCTACTGGACACTGCGCCACCGCGCCGTCAACCCCGGGATCGCCGAGGGCGACATGTTCCTGTGCAACGACCCCTGGGTCGGCGGTGGACTGCACCAGAACGACGTCATCGTCTACCAGCCAATCTTCCACGACGGCAAGCTGTTCGCCTGGACCAGCGCGATCTGCCACCAGCCCGACCTCGGCGGCGTCGGGCTCGGCTCGTTCTCCCCCGCCGCCACCGATGTGTTCTCGGAGGCGCTGCCCACCCCGCCGGTCAAAGTCGTCCGCGACTTCCAGCTGCAGAGCGACGTCGCCGACCTGTGGGTGCGCCGCTCACGCGTGCCCCTGCTCGTCGGGCTGGACCTGCGCGCGAAGATCGGCGCTAACAACGTCGGCCGGGAACGGCTCCACGCGCTGATCGACCAGTACGGCGCCGACACCGTCAAGGCCGTCATGAAGCGCATGATGGCCGACGCCGAGCACCGGCTGCGCGCCAAGCTCGCCAGCCTGCCCGACGGCACCTGGAAGGCGACCGGCTACCAGGACCAGTCCCACGCGGGAGACCGCGGCCTGCACAAGATCACGGTCACCACCACCAAGACCGGCGACCGGCTGACGTTCGACTTCACCGGCACCGACCCGCAGGCCGGGGTCATCAACTGCACCTATGCCGGCTTGCGCGGCGGGGTGATGCTGGCGCTGCTGCCGATCCTCGCAGGCGACATCCCGTGGTCGGCCGGCGGACTGATGCGCTGCTTCGATCTGGTCACCGAGGAAGGCACGGTCAACAACGCGACCTTCCCCGCCGCCGTCAGCCGTGGACCGATCGGCCCGGCGTGGCTGACCGGCAGTCTCGTGGCCGAATGCCTCTCGCAGATGCTCGATCGCTCGATCGAGCTCGGCAAGAACGTGCAGGCAACCTGCTGCGGCACGTGGGACACCGCGGTCATCGCGGGCCTCGACGAGCGCGGCGAGCAGCCCGTTCCGTTCCTCAACGTGATCATGGAGCCGATGTCTGGCGGCTACGGCGGCCGCCCACACACCGACGGCATGGACACCGGCGGTCTGTTCTGCATCCCCATGGGCCGCATCCCCGACGTCGAGATGACTGAGTTTCTCTATCCGGTGCTGACCCTATGGCGCCGCGAGGAACCCGACTCCGGCGGACCGGGACGCCAGCGCGGCGGGGTCAGCGCCTCGGTCGCCATCACCCCACACGGCACCAGCCTGCCGATGGGCCTCGTGCTCGCCTCCGCGGGCAAGGCCATCTCGCAGAACGCCGGCCTGGCCGGCGGATACCCGGGCAACACCGGCGTGGATGTCGTCGCCCGCAACAGCCGGATCGCCGACCTCCTCGCTGCGGGCAAGCTGCCTAGCGACCTGGCCGAGATCAGCGACACCATCGAACTCGGCCAGTGCTACGCCGAGAGCTACCTCGCCCCCGGCGAAGTGCTGTCCATGCACTGGCAGGGCGGCGGAGGCTACGGCGACCCGCTGCTCCGCGATCCCGACGCCGTTGCGCGCGACGTCCGCAACGGCAAGGTCACCAGCGCCGCCGCCTCGCAGATCTACGGCGTCGTCATCGACGACCAGCACGACGTCGACGAGACGGCCACCGCTTCCCACCGGCGCGAACTCCGCGACCGGCGGCGCGCACGCTCCACCGTGCCACGGCCGCCCGCCGACGTCCGCCTCAACCCCGCCGACGGACGGCGACTCGACGACAACCTCGTCGAGATCCCGCACGAAGGCGGCCACGTCGTGGCCTGCCAACAGTGCGGCCAACTGCTCGGCGACGCCCGCACCGACGACCGGCTGCGGCTCGCCGTCTACGAAGGGCCTTCCACCGGCGCCGGACCACAGATCACCTCCGACCCGACGCTGTACGTCGACGCACCCATCGTCTTCCGCCAGTACTGCTGCCCTAGCTGCTGGACCGCCATCCGCTCCGCGGTCGTTCCGGCAGACCGCACCGAAGACGTCGCCACCCTCAGCCAACTGATCCCCGCAGCCGCAGACTGAGCCCATTGGCGACTCGGTCAGCGCGAACTCTGGACTGTCCGTGAGGCCCCTGATCGGTGGGCGTGAGAGCTCCGCAACCACACGACCACGATACGGATACCGCGTACGTAGGTCCTGGCCCGCCGGCCGAGGCGCACTCGTAACCGGCGATCATCGATTTGCTTGCGCTTCCGGGTCTGCAGGTGAGGATCATTGTCTTCAAGATCTTTCATGTCACCTGCTCAACTACGCTCATAGATCTTAATACCTCAAGTTCATGTCCGCTGCAGCCTCATTTACACGACGCTTTAGCGGCTACGGATCGTAACGTCATCACCGACATATTGTCGCCGGCCTGTTTACACTGACCCAAAGTCGAACGCTCTACACAACGGCATCCAGATGCCGTGCAGGTGGCACAGGCTGAAGGGCCCGCCAGGACCGCGGACGCGCTGACCGGCGGCTGGCTGTGACGGCCGCCTCCCGGGTGCGCATCGGCCAGGCAGGAGCAAGACTACCGCTGCCCTCATTGGGAGACCTGTGAGTGGAGCAGGTTAGCCGGCGGCGTGGAAGCTGACCCGGGCCTGGTCGGCCAGCCAGGCGACCCGCTCGGGTCCCAGCACCGCTGGGAGGGCGCGAAGCATGCTTGGCAGGCGCTGGACCGCCACCACCGGCACGCCGTCAACAACGACCTTGCTCCAGGGGACCTGGGCGCCGTGGACGGCCACGATCGGCACCACGGCCACCCCTGGGTCGGGCAGGGCCTGGGCGGCCTGGTCGGCCTCCCACGACACCGCTCCCAGCGTAGGGGCGAGGGGATGGCGGCCATGCCACAGCTTCCCGGAGGCGTCGAGCTGCAGCCGGCCGCGATACTGCTTGGAGTCGATCACGAACACCCCACCGGGGCCGAGGGCCAGATGGTCAAGGTTGGCGGTCGAGCCCGGGATGGCCAGGTCGTGCAGGATCGCCCACCCGTGTCGCTCGAGGGGGGCCAGCAGCCGGGCGGTGCGCCGCTCCCCTGCCGCGCCCTGTCGCCAGGCGACGGCGTCCGGGCTGGGCTTGAATCGCAGCCCCCAGCCAGTGGCCATGGCCGCCAGCGCGGCAACGACCAGTCCCAGCCGGGGCGTCAGCAGGCTGCCAAGCAGCCCGCCGGTGGCGCCGATGCCAAAGGTGGCGGCTGCCCGCCAGGGGAGGGTCCGGGTCCAGGCGGTCCACTCGGCCGTCCGCAACCGCCGCCAGCTGGCGTGGGCGGAGCCGCCTGGGCGGCCCACGCTGGCCTGGACCCGTACCGCCGCCACCGGTCGATCGCCGATGGTGCCGGCCAGCAGCCCATCGGGGTCGTCGCCGAGGTGGGCGAGGATGGCCTGGAGGTCGGCCTGGCTGAGCGGCCGCACCGACCCGCTGGGCCGGTCCTCGTCATCGAAGGGCCAGGGTCGAGAGCTGGCCATCAGGGTGCTCCTCTCGGGTGGGTGCTAGCCGGCCGCCCGCTCCGGGCCTGGCCGGCCACGCTGCTGACGAGATCGCGGCTGGGTAGGGGGCTCGCTGATCGACTGGGTGCCGCGGATCCGGTCGGTGGCGCGCTGCTTGGCCTGGACCCGGTTGATGGCCGCGCGGGCCCGCTGCCGGCCGGCCCGCTGGGCCGGGTCATGGGGCTCAGGGCCAAGGGCCCGGTCCGGATCGGTGATCTGGTAGGCGTGCCGGTACTGCGCGATCTCGGCGGCGGCGTGGCGCCAGGCCCGCCGACCCCGGGTCGACTCGGGAACTGGACCCAGCGCCCCCAGGACATAGCCGGGGCGGTCAGCCTCGACCGCGAGGCCGGTGGCGCGCCGCTGCCAGGCCAAGGTCCGCAGCACCTGCCGATACTGCGGGCCGAGCTGGCTGTTGGCCTCCAGCCAGCCCTGGCGGCGTTGCTGGTGCTGGCGCAGCTCCCGCTCCCGGTC
>JBKPBV010000202.1:0-6321 GCA_046727055.1 Actinomycetota bacterium
TACGACCGACTACCCCGATCGAGTGGCCGCGGTTCTTGCCGAGTAGTGCAGTGTAGGGCCGACAGGCGTGTCCTGAGCTTGTCGAAGGGCTCAGGGCACATCCATCGCGACTCGGGGCACAGGGTCACGGGCGATCGGGCAGGACATGCAGCGCGGCCCACCCCGGCCGGAGCCGAGCTCCGAACCGGCGATGGTGATCACCTCGATGCCGGCATCGACGAGACGCTGGTTGGTCTCGATGTTGCGCTCGTACGCAACCGCAACCTTGGGCTCGATCGCCAGGGTGTTGTTGCCGTCATCCCACTGCTCGCGTTCGGCGGTCACTGGGTCAAGCCCGGTGTCAATCAGCCGAAGCTGATCAATGCCCATCGCTCGAGCCGCGGCCTCCAAGAAAGGTGCCGGCTCATCCATGACAAGGTCGGAGTCGCCGTCCGGGCGGACGGCTATGGCTGAGAGGTGATGCGCAACGGGTGGATACATCACCAGCGTGTCGATGTCAACCATTGTGCAGATGGTGTCCAGGTGCATGGTGGCGCGATCCTGGCTGATCGGCACGACCAGTATGGTGTGCGCCAGACCAAGCCCAAACACCGTGCGCGCCAAGCGTTCAGCGCCGGAGGGGTGAGTCCGTTCACCTACCCCGACCGCCAACACGCCATCGGCCAAGGCCAAGACATCGCCACCCTCCAGGTACTCCTCCCGCCAGCCGTGGATCCTCTCGATTCCGCTGAAGCGTGGATGGAAGGCGTAGATCAGGTCGGTTAGCTGGGTTTCCCGCCGGCGCGCCGGCATCGCCAACGAGGTGATCGTGACCCGGTCGCCGATCCAGACGCTCGAGTCGCGAGTAAACAGCAGGTTCGGCAGCGGATCGATCAAGAAATCTTCTGGGCGGTAGAGGGCAGCGACCAGACTGTCCGTGCCCTGTACTTCGTCGTTGCGCAGGCCCGCCATCAAGATCTCGGCGAGCTCCTCGGGTGCAAGATCAGACATATAACCCAGCAGGAAGCGGCGCAGGGTGGCGCCCAGCCGAATGTCGGAGAGCACGTCCTCGATGGCCTGGGCCCGCGCGGCCGGGTCAGCCAGTGTCTCGATCAGCAGCTGGCTCAAATGGAGGACCTCAACCCCACGACTGAGCAGCGTCTCAGCAAAGCCGTCATGCTCCTGCTGCGCGCGATCGACCCACGGCAGCCCGTCGAAGAGCAGGGCGTCGTTGTTGCGTGGTGTCAAGCGTTTTAGCTCACTGCCAGGACGATGCAGCAGCACCGTGCGCAACCTGCCAACCTCAGACCAGACTCCTGGCGCAGTCACCACCTCGCCGGACATGACGGTGACATTACCGATACGGCTGTGAGCGTCGGGTATCGCGCGCCGCAGCGGTGACGAGGCTGGCGCGCCGTTGTCCTGGACGAGCGAGCGAGCAGACGCGCTTTTCGTCTGCAAGCGAGTGAGGAAGGCAGCGGCTAACGAGCGCCAGCCTCAGCGAGCGGAGCGAGCAAAGGTGTTCTTCCTCGGCGAGCGACGACGAACAAGGCCGCTCCAAAGCGCGATGCGCGAGCAGCCTCAAATCGCAGAACAGCCCCGGCGAGGGCCGGTCCCCCGGCTAGCCTTGGCTGGGTGAGCTCCGACCTGTCCCGTGTCGCGTGCGTCATACCGGCCAAGGATGAGGAGCAACGAATCGCAGCAACCGTAACCGCAGCAAGAGATCTACCGGGGGTCGAGATCGTGATCGTCTGCGATGACGGCAGCAGTGATCGTACGGCGCAGCACGCCGCCGGCGCTGGAGCGATCATCGTGTCTCATACCCGCAACCGCGGCAAAGCGGCGGCGGTGGAGTCGGCGGTGAACGGTCTCGGCGTCATCGAGCAGCGCGACAAACTTCCCGAAGCGGGGAGCCTGCTGCTGCTCGACGCCGATCTTTCCGAATCCGCCGCCAACTGCTCGCCCCTGATCTCTCCTGTGATCAAAGGCGAAGCCGACCTGACGATTGCGGTGCTGCCGGCTCAGCTCACCGCCGAGGGTGGCCCAGCCGGGGGTTTCGGTTTGGTCGTCAACACCGCGCGGCGGGGGATTGCCGAGCTGACCGGTTGGACCCCGAGGGCACCATTGTCCGGCCAGCGCTGCATGACTCGGCGGGCGTTCGAGCTCGCCAGCCCGCTGGCTGCAGGTTGGGGGCTGGAAGTGGGTATGACTATCGACGTGTTACGTGCTGGCTTGCGGGTCGTGGAGATCGAGATCGAGCTGCGGCATCGGGCCACCGGCAGTGATCTCGGCGCGCAGCTGCATCGGGCAGCCCAGCTCCGCGATGTTACTCGCGCGCTGGCCGCCCGTGGATTGGTCCAGGCCGGGCTCAAGGATCTGAAGGACTCTGGTGGTGTCACCGGCGTCTTCAAGCGACTCCGAGGTAAGCAGGCATGAATCGATGACGGCGACCAAACCCAAGCGCCGGGGCGGGAACCCGGCCAAGCCGCCGCAGCCCCGATACCGACCTGGGGTCTGGCATCGCAACCACCAATTCGCCCTGTTCGGCATTGTCGGTGCGACAGCGCTGACACTGCTTGCCGCGTTCCTCGGTCCCTCGGCGGTCACCTTGACGCTCGGTCCGCGGGATTCTTACCTGCCGCCCTGGTACCTCCCGGGTGGCGTGGTGAAGCCCAACGAGTGGTTCGTTTCGATCTTGATCTGGTGCGCGATCAGCTTGGGCGCTGTCGGATTGTGGGTTGGCCTGCGAGCGATGGCTGACGGCTGGAAACCCAAACACAAAAAGCTCTTCGCGCTCGGCACCGTACTCAGCCTGCTCACCAGCTGCGTGCCACCGATGACTTCGGCCGACGTGTTGATGTACGCGGCGTACGGGCGGTTGCAGGCGATCGGGCGCGACCCGTACGACATCACGCCGGCGGAGGTATTCCGCGGTCAGTTCGACCCGGTGCTGCGCTGGACCGAGCGGCCGTGGCAGGACACTCCGAGCGTGTACGGCCCGATCACATCATGGACACAGCTCGTCGCGAACAAATTCGGCGGGGAGAACATGCACGACATCGTGTTCTGGCTGCAAGTTTTCTCGGTGGTGCCCTTCATCCTGGCCTGCGCTGGTGTAGTGATGCTGGCCCACGGCGACCCGCGCCGGCAGGGCCGTGCGGCGCTGCTGACCATCGCCAATCCGTTGCTGATCTGGGCTGTCGTCGCCGGTGCCCACAATGAGGCACTCGCGGTCATGTTCGCAGTCGCCGGCCTGCTCTTCATGCGCAAGAACCCGTTCGTGGCAGGTCTTGGCATCGGGCTTGCCGGGTGCGCCAAAGTGAGCATCGGGCTCTGGGGTCTGGCGATGTTATGGGCGTACCGGCGAGAACCGAAAAAGGCGCTGCTGCTCTGCCTTGGCACCGCGGTGCCGATGGGTCTGGCCTACGTGCTCTGGTATCCCACCGCGTTTCTCCAGGCGCTGCGAAACGGTGGTTATGTCTCGGTCGGTTCTTGGGCCAATCCGTTCTATCGCTTCCTTGATGTCTTCATGACCGGGTTCAACGCCAAGGTCATTGTCGGCGTCATCTCCTATATCGGCTTGATCGTGATCGCCTGGATGCTCTCCCGGGTCGTGCCCTGGACCGCGGCTCCAGGGCTAGACAAGGATGCGGATCTGCAGCGGGATCCGCTCACCATTGCCTTGCGAACCGCCTTGGTGTTGTCGGTCGCGTGGCTGATCACCTCGATGTACACCCTCTCCTGGTACGACCTGCTCGCCTGGATGCCGCTCGCGGTGCTGGCGTCCAGCAAGCTCGACAAGATCATGGTGATCAGGGGTACCGCGCTGTCGCTGGCGTACGTGCCGGGCCGGGCGATTGATCTTGGTCCAGCTCTGGACTTCACCGCCACGCGGATGCGGGACACGCTGTCGCCCATCGTGCAGATGGCGATGGTTCTGGCAGTGATCTTGTGGTGGCGGCAACCCGATCGCCCCGAGCTCTTCCCATTCAAGAAATCGAAGGCGCCGGGAGCCGAAGTATCGACGACGATCTCCGGCCCGCCTGCAGCGCCCAGCAAGGCGCCGCCGCCCCGGAGCTCGCCGTCAAAGGCAGCGCGTTCTCAGACTCCCATCCCGGTCAAGGAGTTGGCGTCGCGGCGCAAGAGCTGATCTCGGCACGCAGCGCAGCCTTGGTTTCGGGGCTGGCGAAGGATGCCTCTACCGCTGCGAGGCCCAGCTCGGTCAGGCCGCGTTCATCGAGGTTCAGCAACCTCGATGCGATCGCGTACTCGGTGTTGATATCAGTGCCAAACATTGGTGGATCGTCGGTATTGATGGTCACCGTGACTCCGGCGGCCGCCAGCTCGCGGATCGGGTGATGATCAAGGTCGGGCACGATGCGTAATGCGACATTGGAGGTCAGGCAGATATCCAACGCGATCTTGTGCTCCACCAGGTGTTCCAGCAGGCGCTGGTCCTTCGCAGCGGCGATGCCGTGTTCGATCCGCTCGGCGCTCAGACTTTCCAGGGCATCCCAGATGGTGTCGGGCCCAGTGGTCTCCCCAGCGTGGGGCACGCTGTGCAGCCCGGCCGCCCGGGCTCGGTCGAACTGGTCACGGAACATGGAGCGAGGAAAACCGAGCTCCGACCCACCGAGCCCGAAGCCGACTAAGCCTGGTACGTCGTGATCAAGGGCGACCGACGCCGTCAGCTCGGCTGCCGGCACGCCGAAGTCTGCGGGGATGTCGAAGATCCAATGCAGCTCTAGACCATGATCACGCGCAGCTGCCTCGCGGGCGTCTTCGATCGCCTCCAGGAACGCTTCGGCCGGCAGCTGATCGCTGATGGAGATGTAGGGCGTTACTGTCAGCTCGGCGTAGTGGATGTTCTGCGCGGCCATGTCGGCGGCGACCTCGTAGGTCAGCAGACGGACATCCTCGGCGGTCTTGATGAGGTCGACGACCGCGAGGTAGTTCCGAATGAAGTGCGGGAAGTCCTCGAAAATGAAGAACCTCGCTAGCTCCTCCGGATCGCTCGGCACCGTTCCGGGATGCCGCGCGGCGAGCTCCCCGACCACGCGCGGAGGTACCGAGCCGACGTGATGGACGTGCAGCTCAGCCTTGGGCATCCCGGCAATGAAGCTCTCAGAGACCACCACGGGGCCAGTCTCTCAGGGGTCTCGGAAGATCTCCCTCAGAATTTGACGCCAGTTCCAACGACACGCCGTCGAGACGGCGGCCGGGGGAAACGAGTGTCAGTTTCTGAGGGTCGACGCCATTTCGGGGCTGGCTGCCGCGAGATCCTCGGTACCGGCGGCACGGCGCGGTGAGATTGCGGCGGAGCGGCTCGGTGCGCGCAAGCCGCCTGAGGGTCACTACCGGCCCGGCGCACGAGATTCGGGTGAGAAATGGTCAGGAGGCCGTTCCGTGCAGAGATAACCTGAGCCGGTGCTAGACATCGCTAGTGCGGCACTACCAGTCCCGCCTACCCACTACGGCTATTACGGGCCGGTTGGAACCTTCACCCACCAAGCGCTGCTGACGCTGCCTGCACTCCCCGATGAGCCCACCCCGTACCCGACAGTTGCGCAGACTCTCCAGGCGGTACGCGATTGGGAGGTTGCCGCCGCCTTGGTGCCGATCGAGAACTCAGTCGAAGGTGGGGTTACGGCGACGCTGGACAGTCTGACAAACGGGAAACCACTGAGGATCATCCGCGAAGTGTTGCTCCCGATTCAGTTCACCCTTTTTGCTCGCAACCCGACGCAACTTCACGACGTACGCCGAGTGCTCACCCATCCCCATGCGGCAGCACAGTGCCGGGACTGGCTGGCCGTGAACCTGCCCCATGCGATCGTCACCGAGGGTGGCTCAACCGCAGCGGCAGCGGCAGAAGTGGCCGATCCGGGCTCGAGGTTTGATGCTGCGATCTGTGCCCAGATTGCCGGCGAGCTACACGGCCTGGTGCCCTTAGCGAAGGATATTGCCGACAGTCCTGACGCGGTCACCCGGTTCGTGCTCGTTTCGCGGCCCGGGCCAGTCGGCCCTGCCACCGGTGCCGACAAGACGACACTGGTTCTGTTCATGCGCGATGACCATCCAGGTGCGCTCCTCGAAATCCTCGAACAGTTCGCCAGTCGCGGCGTGAACCTATGCCGGATCGAGTCGCGCCCTACCAAGAAGAGCCTCGGCGACTACTGCTTCAGTGTTGATGCCGAAGGTCATATCGACGATGCCCGCATGGCTGAGGCGATGATGGGGCTGCATCGGGTCTGCCGCGATGTGGTCTTTCTTGGCAGCTATCCAAGAGCCGACCTGACTGAGCCGATCATCCGAGAAGGCACCTCTAATGCGGAGTACGCC
>JBKPBV010000203.1:0-3226 GCA_046727055.1 Actinomycetota bacterium
CGGTATGCCTGCCGACCGCGGCGTGTTCGCCGAGCTGTCCCAATATCTTGCGGACGGCCAGCAGCTGCTCGGCGACGATGGCGAGGCCTACAAGAACGCGATCCTGGAGCGCTATCCCGACTGGCGTGGGGCGTTCCTGATCGACATCGGCAATCAGTACCTCTATGGCTCCCAGGCCGGCTGACCCCGCCAGCATCCTGCCAGGGTGTACGTGGACAGAGGTGTGATTGGTCACCAGAGGTAGCCGATCCGGTCCATGGCCCTGCGCAGGTCGGCTTGGGTGTTCGACGAGCATAGCCGCGCCGGTGACGGACCCGCTACCGGGACGCGTTGCCGCGGGAACGTGTGTCACATACAGAAGGCCTAACGGGCCCCGCCAGGGTGCGCAGGTGGCCGGTTGGACTGATCCGCCGACGAGGCCCCTCGGCTGCGCCGGGGCTCCTCGCCCACAGACATAAGACGCCTGCCATACCGCAGTAGATCGGCGCTGACGGCTGGACTCACATCCGAAGGCGGGATCTGCTCAGCGAGCTTAACCTGCTGCGGCGCCCGCGGATGCCCGACTACTACTGGCTGATCGTTGGATCGGCGTCATGTGATGAGCAGCACGAGCCCGGTGGTCACCAGCCAGAGCGACCAGGCGGTGTAGGCGATCGGGACGATCGTGCCCGCAAGTTTCCAGCCCTTCTCCTCGAAGGGGCCGACGAACTCGAAGGAGCCGACAAGGAGGGTTAGGCCGATCGCGATGCCGCGCCAGGCGAGCCAGGCGTCGAATGTGGACGACTGGAGCATCGCAACCCCAACGAGCACGGTCCACGCTCCAGTGAAGAGGTAGCCGAGGCACTCCCCGATCACCACGCCGAGGTAGATGTGGAACGACTCGAAGACAACCACGGTCGCCTCGCGCGTCGCCTCGGTTGATGCGGGATCGTCGTACTTCCGTGCCAAGGCGGGGACGAGGAAGGGCCAGCGGGCCAGCCCGAGGTACTGCACGACGGCTGCGAGGACGCCGACCACGGTCGCCGTCGGGACGATGACCAGGCCGTCGCGGCCGGGGACTTGCCCGAGGAGGACGGCGAGCGGTGCGAGCAAGACCGCCGTCAGCATGAAGCCGTACCAGAGCAGCTTGAGATGAACCCCGCCCGCCTGGAAGCGGGTCAAGACGTCTGCGGTTGGGCTGCGCAGGATGTTCGGGTAGTCGAAGCGTTGCGCGAGAAGGAAAAAGAACAGGTTGAACGCGAGCGGCAGGCTGATCAAGAGAACGCCGGCGGCGTTTTGGATGGTCATCGTGTGGCTTCGGGTTCCGGCTTTCGGAACAACAATGCGAGGAGCAGCCACGTCAGCAGCCCGAAGACGAGCGCTCCGCTCGCGCCGAAGTTTGTCCACTGGTCCTGAACGTTTCTGGTGATCACGTACGAGGTCACGAGCCAGCCAAGTGCCCACGCTGGTGGGTTCGCCAACGCCCACCAGAACGCCCCGGAGACTCGGGATCTTGCAAGCACCAGCGCCTGCAACGCGCCCACACCCAGCCCGGTGACCGCACCCATGAGCAGCAGGTCCCCTCGGCTTATCCCGAAGTCGACGAGTGCTGCGCCGGCGGCGAGGCCCGCGGCCATTCCGATGCTCGTCGCCGGGATCCACAGCCACGAGACCCACCGCCTCAGGGCGAACCACTCTGCCGCTCCGATAATTAAGCCCGCGATGAGACCCCCGACCAGAGCGGCGCCCACGGAATCGACTCCATCCACGACCAGGTCGGCAAGATACCCACCGAGCGGAAAGCTGACCAAAATCGCAACCGGCCAAACCCACAGCCGCCGTACACCCCTCCTGTTGTCTCGCGCGTCCGTCATTTCTCCTCCTTCTAGGTCCTACTGCTTGTCCTTCGAGCCCCCGAACGGAAAAGCGCGGCCTCCCAGAGGGTATTGCCTAGGTTCATCTAGTGCTGCGCGGCTGTGCCGATACCTCGCATCGGGTGGGCCTCGGTTCGCGATCGCTACATGGACCCGGCCGGTGATCAATCCGCTGATCAAGATGGCCAACATCGTCGCACTCATGATCATCTCGATTCATCGCGATCCATGGCTGACGCAACCCACGCCGTATCCTGGCGCGATGGCCATCGTGAGCAAGTCGTTCGACGAGCCGGACGAACTCGTCACGCAGCCGCTGGTGAGCGTGCAGGTGGTGGTCCTCGGCGAGGTCTACGTCGCCCGCCAGGTGCACCAACCGGGTTGGAGCTGGTCGGAGCACGTTCAGCCGATCGCCGGCACTGCGACCTGCCAGCACCACCATCAGGGCGTGGCCTGTCGGGCCAGGGGAGGCGGAGGTGCGTTCGCTCTACCACGACGGCATGGTGCGGATCGTCGTGACCCCGAACTGGGCGAAGCTGATCGACTTCGAGTCGACTCTGCCGAGCGCGGTCGAGGAGCTGGTCCGGCAGCGGGAGGAGCGTCAGCGCGGCTGAGCGGCGCGCGGTCGCTCGCGTTGGGTGCATCGCCCCCCGCCTCAACCCCACCGCGGTACACGGAGTCTGTGAAGTCCGCCAGGAAATGTCGCAGGAAATGTCGCGGTGGGATGTCGAGAACCCGCGCGCGGCTCCGTCCCCGGAGTGAACACGACCACAATGGCCGTACGCCTAAGGAGAACATGATGGCCAAGTACCTGCTGCTCAAGCACTACCGGGTGGCCCGGCCCCGCCGTGGACTGGGCGCCGATGGACCAGCGGACGACAGTCACCGCGGCACGGCTCTACGCCGAAGCTGCCCGATCAGCGCCCAGCCTCCCCGAACGCGACCACCTCACGCGACAGGCCGCACGGCTCAACACGCAGCTGCGCAGTTGAGCGGCCAGCGCCAGGCATTCACCGCCCCGATAGGGACCCGCATACGGTCCTGTTGTTGACGGCCGATTCACGTCACGCCGGTGGGGGTTCAAGTCCGACTCGCATTTCCGGTTCTGCGTGCGAAGCCGGTTGCTGGTGAGCGTGAGGGGCCAATCCTGGTCGGCTTGGCTATGGCCCGGTGACGAGCGGCTCAACTTCGACGAGGCATCCGGTTCGCGGTGCAGGGTCCGGCGGTGCAAGAACCCCAGCAGGTGCTTCGCGAAAGTCTCCGGCTCCAGGACGTCGGCGATGTGCTGCTGTCGGGCCAGTACCAACCGCTGTGCATCGGGTAGTGCGGCTGCCACCGCGTCAACTTTGGTCTTTGAGGGGTCGGTGCTTTCC
>JBKPBV010000204.1:0-6003 GCA_046727055.1 Actinomycetota bacterium
GCCATACGCCGCAACCGCACGGGGTCACTCATAGGGACTCCCTAGGCTGACCGGGGGAGGTCTAGCGTGACGTCATGCAAACCGGGAACGAGATCCGCGAGTTCCTAGCCTGGAGCACGCCCATCGCCCTGGCCGATGAACATGTGTCGATTTTCAGCGTGGTACCGGCCACCGACGTGACTCGACCTTAAGGGCCAAGGACGCACCGGATGGACGCACTCGAGGCCGAGGTCGACCGGCTGCGGGTCGCGATCGACGCCGTGGTGCCGGCCGACGACTTCCCGTCCGCCTCCCAGGCCGGTGGGCTGCGGTTCTGGAGCCAGGTCACCGGGACAGAGCGGCCGGATTGGGCTGACCGGGTGATCGCCGTGTTGGACCTGCTCGACCGACGGTCCGGCGGGCGGTTCGCCGGCCTGGATGTCGACGCCCGCTCAGCCGTTCTCGACGGTCTGGTCGACGACCCCGACTTCGTTTGGTTCGCTCAACTGGTCAACGCCGGGTTCTACGCCGACCCCGGCAACGCCGGCAACGACGATGCCGTCTCCTGGCGGATGTTGGGCTGGAGTCCAGCCCCAGCTGGTGGCTGGCCGGCCGGGGACGTCTGGGTGGCGGATCGCGAACCCATGATCCGGCGCGACGAGGTCGCTGCGCGTTATGACGCCGTGGTGGTGGGTTCGGGTGCCGGTGGCGGGGTGGCGGCTTGGGCGCTGGCATGGTCCGGCCGATCGGTGCTGCTGGTCGAGCGGGGCGATTACCCGGACACGGACTATCTGGCTCGCGATCACTTGCGCAACGCCCGCACCGACAGCGGGCTGGATCATCGGACGCTGCGCTCGTCGGCGGAGAACCCGCGCACCTTGGTGCTCGGCCTGGACGCGGTCGTCTTACCGGCGTGGGACCCGCGCTACGGCAGCAACGCCGACACGTTCGGCGGCGGCACCCGGGTGTACGGCGCGCAGGCCTGGCGGTTCATGCCCGAGGACTTCGCCATGGCGAGCACGTACGGGATTCCCGACGGCAGCGCGCTGGCCGACTGGCCGATCGGATTCGACGAGATGGAGCCGTTTTATACCCAGGCCGAGTACGAGATCGGGGTCTGCGGCTCCGCCGAACCTCATGCCGGGTCAACCCGACGTTCGCGGCCGTACCCGATGGCGCCGATGCCCCTGACGGCGCCGGCCCGTCGGCTGCTGGCGGGCGCTCGGGCGATCGGGCTGAGTACCGCGCCGGTGCCGCTTGCGATCAACTCCACGCCGTACGACGGCCGGGCGGCATGCGCCCGCTGCCGGCAGTGCGTCGGCTTCACTTGCCCCGTCGAGGCCAAGAACGGTTCACATAACACTGTCTTGGCGAGGGCGGCCGCGACCGGGAACCTCAGCGTCCTGCTCGGGACCCGCGCGCAGCGGATCGTCACCGACGCCACCGGACAGGTCACTGGCGTCGACTTGGTCGGTGACGTCGGCGGCTCACGCTGGCGCCTCACCGTGGGCGCGGAGGACGTCGTCGTCGCAGCCGGTGCGGTGGAGTCGGCTCGGCTTCTGCTGGCCAGCACAAGCGAGCGGGAGCCCGACGGCCTGGGCAATGCCCACGACCAGGTCGGCCGCCACCTGCAGGGGCACCTGTACGGCGGGGCGATCGGAATCTTCGACGACGTGGTCAACGATCTGGTGGGACCGGGTCCGTCGATCTCCACCCACGACTTCCGGCACGGTAACGACGGTCTGGTGGGCGGAGGCATGATCGCGAACGAGTTCGTGCCCACGCCGGTCAGCACCTTCGGATATCTCCGGCACGCCGGCCTGATTGGGCCGCACGGGCTGGCGGCCAAACAGGGCCTGCGGCGCCTGTTGCCGAGGATGCAGCGAGTGGTTGGTCCCGTGCAGGAGGTGACCTCGGCCGACTCGTGCGTCCGGCTCGACCCCGCGGTGACCGACAGCTTGGGCATCCCGGTCGCCCGGCTCAGCGGCCGGCTGCACCCCAACGACCTCGCGGTGCAGCAGCTGCTGGGGGAGCGCGCCGCCGACTGGCTGCGCGCCGCCGGCGCCACGACCGCCATCGCCTACCGCCCCAGTCCGGACAACGAGATGCCGAGCAGCGGCCAGCACCAGGCCGGAACCTGCCGAATGGGTACCGACCCGGCAACCTCGGTCACCGATCCCTACGGCCGAGTCTGGGACCATCCGAACCTACGAGTGATCGACGGGTCCCTGCACGTGACCAACGGCGGGGTAAACCCGGTACTGACGATCTTCGCCAACGCGTTCCGGATCATGCACACCTGGGTGGGTTCCGGTCGCGACTACCTCTGACCACCCGCAAGGACACTGCGCGTCGGCCCTCGCGCCCCGCGACATCAAACAGCTGCGAGTTGCTCACAGCTGCGAGTTGCTCACACACGCAGCTAAGCAGCGCCATGGACGGCTCGAACTGACGAAGTTTCACGCTCCGCCAGCCCGGGGCGGCGACCAGCACGCGCCGCCGAACACCCTAGGTATCCGCCGTGTCGCATTTGCACTCGATGACATCGACGCCGCCGTCGCCGGGTTGCAAGCGCGCGGCGTGGAGCTCGTCGGTGGGGTGGAGCGCTACGAAGACAGTCACCGGCTCTGCTATGTCCGCGGCCCGGAGGGGATCATCGTCATGCTCGCGGAGCAGATTGGCTGAGGGCTCCGGGCGCCAACCGCCTCGCAATCGCCTGGTCCACCAGGGGGTTCTGCGGCTTCCTGCCAGCCCGCTAACCACGCTCCGCTCGTCTGTACGACAAAGGCTTCTGCGCCGAAACGCACTCCAAAGTGGCCGCCGACCGGGTTCCGCAACCGCGACAACTACCGCCTATGCATGCTGCTCGTCGGCGGCGGACTCGATCAGCCCCCACAGAAGTAAGAAGAGCCCTATCTTCAGTCAGCCTTTCCGAACGACTCAGTCTGCTCGGAATCGTCAGTCGCCGCGGCCACCTCGGTGCCGCCGGTGGTCGCGGCCCAGCTGGCCAGCAGGCGCAGCGCATCCTGTGAGGGCGACCCGGGCTCGGCGGTGTAGGCGAGGAGGCTCTGGCTGAGATCGGGAGCCAGCGGGAAGGACTCGTAGGGCAGATCGAGGTCTCCGACGATCGGATGGTGAATGAGCTTGACGCCGGTGGTGTGGATCTGGACGTCGTGGGCGCCCCATCGGCCACGGAACTCGTCGCTGCGGGTGGACAGCTCGCCGACAAGGTCGGAAAGTCGCCGGTCGTACGGATGGCGGCCGGCCTCAGCGTGGAGGATGGCGACCGTGTCGTTGGCGGCCTTGCCCCAGTCGCGGAAGAATTCGGCAGCGTTCGGGTCGAGGAAGACGAACCTGGCGTTGTTGGCTGGCCTGATCGGGTTGGCATAGATCGGCGAGAACAGCGCGAACCCGAGCTGGTTGGCGGCCAGGATGTCGAGGCGTGCATTCAGCACGAGCGCTGGCGTGCCGATCATGGAGTCGAGGACGCGCTGCACCGTGGACCGGACCCGCTGCGGGGCCGCCCGCCGCGGTGCGCGGGTCGTGGCGGCGGCGTGAATCAGGTCCACGAGGTGAATTCGCTCGGCCTCGTCGAGTTGCAGCGCGCGAGCGATGCCGTCGATGACGCTGTCAGAAACGCCGGTGGCGTTGCCGCGCTCGAGCCTGGTGTAGTACTGACTTGAGATGCCGGCGAGGAGGGCGACCTCGTCGCGGCGTAGTCCGGAGACCCGTCGACGTTCTCCGCCATACGCGGGGAGCCCGGCCTGCTCGGGGCTGATCCTTGCCCGTCTCGTGGTGAGGAATGTCTGGATCTCCCTGCGAACCCCGCCACGGGCGCCACTGGGGATGCGGTCACCGGTGTCCCGAGCGTTGCTCCCACCCGCCATGCCGTCCACCCTACGGGCGGTCCGGCGGGGTTGACGGTCTCTGTCAGTAGCCCCATCATCAGGGGCTCGCATGAGCCTGCGGGTGATGGTTGGGTGGTGAGTGCCCGCCTATAACGGCGGTGCCCACGTAAAGATCGGCCGAGCTCAGCTACAAGCAAGCCGAAGGACGAGAGAATGAATCCGGTCTATGACTTCACGGGCCAGGTCGCCCTCGTCACGGGTGCCAGCTCCGGCATCGGCCTGGCGAGCGCGAAGGCTTTCGCTGAGGCTGGCGCGGCCGTCGTGCTCGCCGACATCAATACCGACGCCCTCCACACCGCGACCGGCGAGCTCACCTCAGCCGGTTACCAGGCGATGGGCGTCACCTGCGACGTGGCGGACGAGGCGCAGGCCGCCGCAATGATCGAGCGCACCGTCGCGAACTTCGGTCGGTTGGACATGGCGTTCAACAATGCCGACATCGTCGGTTTCACCGGCGACCTCGCCGATGAGTCGGCCGAGAGCTTCGACACCGTGACCGCCGTCAACCTGCGCGGCATCTGGACCTGCATGAAGCACGAGCTGCGCCACATGCGCAGCCGGGGAAGCGGGTGCCATTGTCAACTGCTCCTCGCTCGGCGGCCTAGTCGGGCAAGCGCGCCGCGCGACTTACCACGCCACCAAGCACGGCGTGATCGGCCTACCAAAAGCGCCGCGATGGACTACGCGCCGCTGGGCATCCGCATTAACGCCGTATGCCCGGGCGTGATCGACACCCCGATGTCCTCGGACATGATCGAAAACCAGCCTGAGGCGATGAAGGAGGTCATGCGCGACCAACCGATCGGCCGACCGGGGCGCCCCGACGAAGTCGCCGCGGCAGCTCTCTGGCTGTGCAGCCCCGCCGCCAGCCTCGTACTCGGCGTGGCGCTTCCGGTCGACGGCGGCTTCACGGCGCACTGAGCTCACCCGGAAGCCGTTGTTGGACCGGCTAGCCTGTCGCCAATCTGTTGCCCGCTTTACATGGCCACCATCCCCGCGTTGCCGACCGAGACCCGTTTGAGGCGCTGGGCCCGACGACGAGGACGAATACCAATACCCCGCATTGACTGGTAGAGGGTTCCTGTCAGTAGCCCCATCATCAGGGGCTCCCACGCGCGCCCGACGTGTGGTTCCGTAGCAAGCGCACTGCGAGTAATGCGGTGCGAGGCGACCTGTCGATCAAGTGAGGGAGTGCAAGGGCATGAGCGACAAGAAGGTCTGGCTCGTCACCGGAGCCGGCCGAGGCCTGGGCGTCGATATTGCCAAGGCCGCCCTGGCGGCCGGTCACAGTGTCGTCGCCAGCGGACGGGAGCCGGAGCGGGTTGCTTCCGTGCTCGGATCATCCGACGACCTTCTCGTCGTCGCCCTTGACGTCACCGACCCCGCCGCCGCCGAGGTGGCCGTCCGGGCGGCCATGGACCGGTTCGGTCGGCTCGACGTGCTGGTCAACAACGCGGGCAACTTCAACGCCGGCTTCTTCGAGGAGCTCAGCCCGGCCGAGTTCCGGGCCCAGATCGAGACCACCCTGTTCGGCCCGATCAACCTCACTCGTGCTGTCCTTCCGATCATGCGCGCCCAGCGCGCCGGCCTCATCGTCACGATCTCCTCGACTGCCGGCATCGTGGGCGGGGAGTTCCTGAGTGCGTACGCCGCCTCGAAGTTCGGGGTGGAGGGCTGGCAGGAGTCGCTCGCCCCGGAGGTCGCGCCGTTCGGAATCAAGACGATGCTGGTCGAACCCGGCTTCTTCCGTACCGAGCTCCTGACGCCAGAGTCGACAAGGTACGCCGAGTCCTCCATCGCCGACTACGCCGAGCGGACCGAGCAGACCGTCGCCGCGTGGACGAGCATGAACGGTCGGCAGGGCGGCGATCCCGCCAAGCTCGCGGAAGCGCTGGTCTACCTCGCCGCCCTGGACGAGCCGCCGCTGCGCTTCCCAGCCGGCGCCGACGCGGTCGACACGTTCGAGAACCGGGCCAAGCTGCGCCTCGACCAGGCCGACGCCCACCGCGACCTGTCCGGCAACCTCTCGCACGACGATGCCTGACTCACTAGCGAACGAAGCACAAGCGGGGGAAAGCAATGGAGTACACACGACTGGGATCGGCGAGGGCTACAG
>JBKPBV010000205.1:0-4088 GCA_046727055.1 Actinomycetota bacterium
TCGTTGCCCATCAACATCTCGAATGTAGTCTCGGCAAGTAGGCCGTCATCCACCGTCATCCGGCGCAGCGTACGGTGCCTGGGACTCATCGTTGTCTCAGCCAGCTGGTCGGCGTCCATTTCACCGAGGCCTTTGTAGCGCTGTGGCTCCTTGAAGTGCAGACCCTTCTTGGTCAGCTCTGCAGCCTTCCGCTGGTACTCCGCGTCGGAGTAGGTGTAGGTGTACTTCGGCTGACCCCTGCGGGCGTTGGTCACCTCGAAGCGATGCAGCGGCGGCACGGCGGTGAAAACTCGACCAGCCTCCACGAGAGGCCGCATGTACCGAAAGAACAGCGTCGCGAGCAAGCACCGAATGTGGGCACCGTCAGAATCGGCGTCGGCCATGAAGATGATCTTCCCATAGCGAGCGGCATCGAGGTCGAAGCTGCGACCGGAGCCGGCGCCCACAACTTGAATGATCGAGCCGCACTCCGCGTTCTTCAGCATGTCGCCGATCGATGCCTTCTGGACGTTGAGGATCTTGCCCCGAATCGGCAGCAGCGCCTGGAACTCAGAGCTCCTGGCCAGCTTGGCCGTACCAAGCGCCGAGTCCCCCTCCACGATGAAAAGCTCGGTCCGGTCGACGTCGTTGCTGCGGCAGTCAACGAGCTTGGCGGGCAGTGATGATGACTCGAGCGCGTTCTTCCGGCGCTGTGCCTCGCGATGTTGCCGGGCGGCGACCCGAGCCCGGGAGGCACCCACGACCTTCTCCAAGACCCCACGGGCTTGGGCCCTCGTTGACGCCTTGGTGGATCCCAGAAACTTGCCGAGCTCACGCTCCACCGCCTTCGCCACCAGCCGCGACACGGCCGGGGTGCCGAGCACCTCCTTGGTCTGCCCCTCGAACTGCGGCTCGGCCAACCGTACGGTGACTACCGCCGTCATGCCCTCCAACACGTCCTCCTTGAGCAGCTCGTCGCCGTTCTTCAGCAGCCGAGTGCTTTGCAGTGCGTTGCCGAACGCCCTAGTCAACCCGCGCTCGAAGCCGGCGATGTGCGTCCCACCCTTAGGCGTCGCAATGATGTTCACAAAGGAGTGGGTACGTGTCTCGTAGCCCTCGCCCCATCGGACGGCGAGATCGATCTCGAGGTCACGCTCAACGTCTGCTGGCTCCATGTGCCCTTCGTCGTCCAGCATGGGGACAGTCTCGGTGAATCGGTCGGTGCCCCGCAGCCGGATGACGTCAGTGATGGGTTGGTCCGGGGCGAGGAACTCACAGAACTCCGAAATGCCTCCACTGTGCAGATAAGTCTCCTCAGTGACGTCTGCAGTGCGAGCGTCGACAACGCGAAGCGCCAAGCCGGGCACCAGGAAGCTGGTCTGCCTGGCGCGGTCCTGGAGGTCCCGCAACGACAGCTGCGCGTCCTGCAGGAAGATCTGCCGGTCCGGCCAGTACGCCACACGTGTCCCGGTCGTACCCTTGGCCACTCGCCCGATCTTGCGGATCTCACCACCGGGGGTGAACCTTGCCGTGGGTCCTTGCCCATCGAATATGCCTGGAACGCCGCGCCGGAAGGACATGGCCCAGGTGGCCGAGTTCCGGTCCACCTCGACATCGAGCCGGCTCGACAGGGCATTCACCACCGAGGAGCCCACACCGTGCAGCCCACCTGTTGCGTTGTAGGAGCCGGCCCCGAACTTGCCACCGGCATGGAGTTTCGTGAAGACCACCTCGACCCCGGAAAGCCCAGTACGGGGTTCGACGTCCACTGGTATGCCGCGGCCCTGGTCTCGCACCGAAATTCCACCGTCGGGGCGCAGTGTGATGAAGATCCCTTTGCCGTGCCCGCCGAGCGCCTCGTCGACCGCGTTGTCGATGATCTCCCACAGGCAATGCATCAGACCCCTGGTGTCGGTGGAGCCGATGTACATCGCTGGCCGTTTCCGGACTGCCTCAAGACCCTCCAAAACCAGCAGATGCCGTGCCTCGTAGTCACGGCTTTCTGTTGCTGGGCTGGCACTCGGCACGCGCTGAGAGTACCTCGCAACGGATGCCTCCACCGCGCCCTAGCAGCCAATCAGCGGCGTGTCGGACAACGAAGTGGGAGGTAGCGAGCCGCAGAGTGGGATTCACAGGATTCGTTACACAACAGTCACTTGGTCGGAGATGCAGAGACGGAACAATCAGACACAGGCGAGATGTTGAGGAGATTGCGAAGCGGACATCTGCAACGGGTGCCCGGCTAAGCGCAGACAAGATCACCTGATCGTCAGGAAAGGAGGCCCACCGTGAGCACTCCTGTCATCGAAGGCTCGCCCCTGAATGCCTCGGATCGCTGCGATCGCTGCGGCGCCCAAGCCTAAGTCCGAGTCACCATGGCCAGCGGGTTTGACCTCCTCTTCTGCTCACATCACAGCAAGCAGCACGCTGACAAGCTCAAGCAGGTCGCGTTGCGGATTCATGACGAGTCTCAGCAGATCGATTAGCCCCCGCGGAAGACAACTCAGCCGGCCCTGCCCAGTTTCCAGCCTGGGTGGGGCCGGTTTGCGTCGTCTAGTCCAGATAGTCTCTCAGCACCTGCGAGCGGGACGGGTGCCGCAGCTTACTCATCGTTTTGGACTCGATCTGCCGAATCCGTTCCCGCGTCACGCCGTACACCTTGCCGATCTCATCGAGTGTCTTGGGCTGTCCGTCGGTTAATCCGAACCGCATTGAGACCACCCCAGCCTCACGCTCGCTCAAGGTGTCCAATACGTCATGCAACTGCTCCTGCAGCAGGGTGAAGCTCACTGCATCTGCGGGAACAACCGCCTCGGAGTCTTCGATGAGATCGCCGAACTCAGAGTCGCCGTCTTCGCCCAGCGGCGTATGTAGAGAGATCGGCTCACGCCCATACTTCTGCACCTCGACAACCTTCTCCGGCGTCATGTCGAGCTCGCGCGCAAGCTCCTCCGGAGTCGGCTCCCGGCCCAAATCCTGCAGCATCTGCCGCTGTACCCGGGCGAGCTTGTTGATCACTTCGACCATGTGCACCGGGATCCGGATAGTGCGAGCCTGGTCGGCCATCGCTCGGGTGATTGCCTGCCGAATCCACCATGTCGCGTAGGTGGAGAACTTGTAGCCCTTCGTGTAGTCGAACTTCTCCACCGCTCGGATCAAACCGAGGTTGCCCTCCTGGATGAGGTCGAGGAAGAGCATTCCGCGCCCGGTATAACGCTTGGCCAGCGAAACCACGAGCCGGAGATTGGCCTCTAGGAGATGGTTCTTGGCCCGGCGGCCGTCTTCTGCGATCCAGTCATAGTCCTCAAGCTGCGAAGCCTTGATCTTGGTGCGCTCGTCGTTGATCTTCTCGTCGGCGAACAGACCGGCTTCGATGCGTTTCGCGAGCTCGACCTCCTGCTCCGCGTTGAGCAGCGCTACCTTGCCGATCTGCTTCAAGTAGTCCTTGACCGGATCAGCAGTGGCGCCCGCAGCCATAACCTGCTGCTCGGGCTCGTCGGCATCGTCGGCCTCTGACAGCGTGAAGCCCTCGTCCTCGACCAGCTGCTCCTCCAGCTTTGCCTCTTCAGCCGGCTCGAAGGCCGACTCATCGACGTCGTCCAGGCTTCGCTTTTTGCCAACGGTGAGTACAACCTCCTCAGTTTCCAGGTCAACCACGACATCGGCGGTCAGCTCTTCGGAGTCAAGATCGACATCGAGCTGCTCCAGAGCGAGATCGTCTAGCTCCACTTCTTCAACGACATCAGGACCAACCGCGTCAGGATCAACGACCTCTGGCCGTACCGCCGGCGATGTCTCAACGTTGACGACCGGTTCATCTTCAATCACCGGCGGAGGTGCTGCAGCCTTCTTCCCCCGGGGACTTTCGACTGATTTCAGCGTCGCCTTCTTGGCTGGAGCTTTCTTGGCCGACGCGGTTTTCTTGATCGGAACGCTTTCTTGCCTGGCCCGGCTTGTGGACGCAGCCACCGCGCGGGTCGATGTGTGCAGTTTGGAGGGAGGTGTCACAAAGAGCCTCTCGGACTGACCTGGCGGAACTAGGGCACGCAACGCCCATCGGATGTCAATAGGCGCTCCATCGGTATTCTGGCACGAATCTCCAAACCCCC
>JBKPBV010000206.1:0-2556 GCA_046727055.1 Actinomycetota bacterium
ACGACGGTGAATAGTCCGCAGGTCGTGGTCCGCTCCGAGGGCCAGCGCGAGATCGTGATCACCCGGAGCTTCAAGGCGCCTCGCGCGCTGGTGTTCGACTGCTGGACCAAGCCCGAGCTGTTCGCGCGCTGGTTCGTGCGGTCGGGCTGGACGGTGCCCGTCCTCGAGATGGACGTGCGGCCGGGCGGCACCTACCGCTACCTCATGCGCCAGGAGGACGGCAGCGAGTTCACGATGCAGGGCGAGTACCGCGAGGTGCTGCGACCCGAACGCCTCGTGAGCACGATCGCGTTCGTGGGCTTCGAGGAGGCGGGGTGGCGACCCGAGGACGCGACTGTCTCGGTGATCGAGCTCGTCGAGGAGGGCGCGGGCACGCTGATGAGGATGACGCAGACGTACCCCTCGCAGGAGGTGCGCGACCAGACGCTCAACTTCATGGAGACGCAGCCTGGCGCGAGCGGCGCGGACGGCTACGACCGGCTCGCGGAGATGGTCGAGGAGCGAGAGTCTGACAGCGAGGATGTGGAGGTCCGTCTGCTCCCAGCGCAACCCATAATCAGCATTCGAGCAACCGTGCAGGTCGCCGACCTCGCGGCCACGATGGACGACCGGCTGTCGGCGCTGCGCGAGTACCTCGAGCGTCACGGCGTGCGGCCGGCGGGCGCGCCGTTCGTGCGCTACCACACATTCCCCGACATCGGGCCTGACACGGAGGGGGTTGGCGACCTCGAGACCGACGTGGAGGAGGGAGTCCCGGTCGCGGAGGCGCTGCCGGGCGAGGGACGCATCGCGTCGAGAGAGCTGCCGGGCGGCCCCGTCGTCACCACGGTGTACACCGGGGTGCCGGAGGGCCTCGGTGCGGCGTACGCGCGCATTGGTGCCTGGCTGCAGGAGCACGGTGAGGAGCCGGCGGGCCCGGCCTGGGAGGTCTACTACTTCGTTGACCTCGAGCGATTCGAGGGGCACGCGAGCCTGCCCGACCGCCCGACGTGGCGCCAACGCATCGTGCAGCCGATCAAGTAGGACGGCGCCCTCGAGGCTGACGGTCAAGTGACCAGAATTTGCCGGGATCCTCTGGCCAGCGCGATGGTAGCGAGGGTCAACGGGTCGCCGCTGCTCTGGCCAAGAACCCTGGCACCCCAGCAGGCCAGGAGGGCCAACGATTGGGTGGAGTTGAGTCGAACATCTCGGTCGGCGTAAAGGATCACGTCCGAGCCGAGCTCGAGATAGTGACCCAAGCCAGGCATGGGTCGGCCGGGTGCAGCGATCACCACGGCATCGACGCCGCCACGGGCCAGCGCATGGAGCACACGGTCGGTGGCACCAGCCGAACGCGCATCCCGTGAGCCGGGACCCAGCCCAAGCAGATCATGGAGGTGGACCTCCGGTCCGATGCAGCAGACTGTCCTCCCCACGCTTCCTGCCTGATCCCGGTTGAGCTACGCGACCTTCCCGAGGGAAGTTGGCTGCAGACAATCCCGCTCGAGCGGATGTGGTCACTCCCATGGTCCGCGCCTGCCTGGCAGTGACGCCGGTATGCTAGCGCGGCTGAGAGCGGGACTGAGGTCGCGGCATGCTCACGACAGATTCCGTTACTCGCCCTAAAGTCTTAGGTGGCATGGCTTGGTGTGAGTCGCCAGATCTTAGGTGGTATGGCTTGGTGTCAGTCGCCTGAGGAAGCTGACCTGCGGCGTGTGCCCATGTGTGCCCCCGAAACACCATGACCATGATCAGGATGCACACAATGCACCGAGGGCTACCGGCAAGGTGAGGAGGCCGCACCGGGAGCGTAACCTATGATTTCGCGGGTGGCCGCCTTGCTCCCGAACGCTTAGTTCACGGGACGACTCTGGGTGTAGTCAGGGTGCATGACGGATTTTGTGAAGTCGGCGGATGGGACTCAACTTGCATACGACCGCCTCGGTAGCGGCCCGTTGGTCGTACAGGTAGGTGGCATGTTCAGCCATCGACCGGCGTTCCAGGAAGACGCGGAGCAGCTCGCAACACGGTTCACCGTGCTCAACTACGACAGGCGAGGGCGAGGCGAGAGCGGCGACACCCCGCCGTATGCGAGAGAACGAGAGGTCGAGGATCTCGCCGCGCTCGTCGAAGCCGAGGGAGGATCCGCGATGGTTTATGGCCGCTCATCTGGAGCAGGTCTAGCGCTGAACGCGGCTGCGAGCGGACTCCCGATCACACGGCTGGTGCCATTTGAGCCGCCGTACGGACCCGATAACGAGGACAGCAAGCAGGCTGCGCGCAAACTCGCCGAGAACGTCGGGGCTGCGATCGCACAAGACCGCCGAGCTGACGCAATAGCGATGTTCCTCCCGGCCAACGGCCTGTCTCGTGAAATGGCCGAAGAATTGAGCCAGGATCCCGCTATGCTGGCGGTAGCACCGACCATGCTGTACGACTTCGAAGTGATGGGCTACACCGACCGAGGTGCCGCGATCCCGGAGCAGGCGGTCCGGTCCATCGACATCCCGACCCTTCTGCCTTCCGGTGACGCTAGCCCGAGTTTCCTCCGTGACACTGCTTCGCAAATCGTGAGGC
>JBKPBV010000207.1:0-9921 GCA_046727055.1 Actinomycetota bacterium
TCGTGGATCTGGGCATCACCGGCGTGAGGTGCGCTGGAAGCCTGCCCGCCCGCCCCCCACCATTCAGATTCCAGCCAATCCAACCTGCGCTCAACCGCGAACACCAGACCTTGTGGGCGGCGTACACGATCCCAGGCCTGCGAGAATCACCTCCCGGTAAGCGGATATTCCAGCTCGATCTCGGTGATGCGTGGGTCGCGGTCCAAAGTGCGTCGCCGACCGGTCTCCACGAATCCGTACGAGCGGTAGGTACGGGCCGCGCGGATATTCGACTCGGCCACCTCGAGGACCAGGCGCTTCCCCTGACGGCGGACCGAGAGGTCAGCGATGGCGTCGAGTAGCTGGTGGGCGCAGCCTAAGCCGCGTGCCTCGGGAGCGACGTACATCCCGACGACATACCTGTCGCCATCCCCTGTCTCGATGCCGGTCGCCATGCCAACCAGATCATGATCATCATTGAAAGCCAAGTAGCTGGACGCGGTAGCGATTCGCTGCTTCCACATGTCGGGTTCGAACCGGGCCTCAGTCTCGTAGTCCGACGCGTACGCGTCCGGCTCATCACGCAGCGATCGCAGCCGGATGTCGCGGACGGCCTCCCAGTCGGCAGGTTCCGCGGGCCTGATCATGAACGTCACATTCCCAATACTGACCTTCGATGTCAGTCAGTCGCTTTAGGGTTAACCGCGACCATGACGCTCTACCTCCATCGCGCCGAGCGTGCTGACCGATTAGTCGTGGCCCTCGGGGATCTGCTTAGCACTCCGCTACCTGACCCGTTCGACACGGAGATCATTGGCGTGCCAACGCGTGGTGTGGAACGCTGGCTCTCCCAGAGTCTGGCGCAGCGTCTGGGAGCCTTGCCCGGTCGCAACGACGGCGTATGTGTCGGCGTGGCTTTCCCGTCACCTCGGCGACTCGTGGCACGCGCCTTGGCAGGCAGTGCGGATGATGAGGACATCGATCCATGGCAGCCGCATCGAGCTGTGTGGCCGCTGCTTCGGGTGATCGATGGCTGCCGCGGCGAACCGTGGGCGGCCTTATTGTGGCACTACCTCGGCGGCAGCGAGCGCTCCGATGAGTTGGACTCACCACGCGCCGAACGGCGCTGGTCGACCGCACGTCATCTCGCCGGCCTCTTTGCTACCTACGCCGCAATCCGACCGACCGTGATCAACAGCTGGTCCCAGGGCCGCGACGTCGATGCCTCGGGAACTCCGCTGCCGCCCGATCGAGCCTGGCAGGCTGAACTGTGGCGTCGGCTGCGCGAGGAGCTTGGTGTCCCGAGCCCGGCGGAACGCCTGCAAGCCGCGGTTGCCCGGCTCCGGGTGGAGCCGGCGAGCAGCGACCTCCCGGAGCGGCTATCGGTGTTCGGCGCCACCAGGCTGGAGCCCGATCACCTGCTGGTACTTTCCGCCCTTGCCGAACATCGCGACGTGCATCTGTGGCTGGCGCACCCGTCCCCTGCGCTTTGGGATTGTGTAAAGGCGGCTGTCGAGGGCAGCGGACTCCATCCCGCACAGCTGTCGCGACGTTCCGACGACGCGACTGAAGCCTTGGTCCGACACCGGCTCCTCGCCTATCTGGGCCGTGACGTGCGCGAACTTCAGCTCGCTCTAACCAAGATCAGCCCGCATGCGGCGGATGTGCATCACGAGGCACTCGAATCCGTTGATCCCGCAACGCTGCTCGGCCAGCTCCAGTCCGACATTGCCGCGAATCGCGCCCCACAACCACCGGGCGAGCAGCCAGTCCTCACAGCAGCCGACCAGAGCGTGCAACTCCACGCCTGCCACGGCCCCGATCGGCAGGTCGAGGTTTTGCGGGAGGTGCTCGTCGGCATGCTCGCTGACGATGACACACTCGAGCCCCGGGACATCGTCGTGATGTGTCCAGATATCGAGAAGTTCGCACCGTTGATTGCCGCTTCGTTCGGCCTCGACACCCCAGAAACCCAAGCCGAACATCCTGGCCATCGCCTCCGAGTGCGGCTCGCCGACCGATCCCTGCGGCAGCTGAACCCGCTGCTCGCACTCGTCAGCCGCCTCGTCGCGCTCGCCGACTCACGCGTCGGTGCCAGCGCCTTGCTGGATCTGTGTGCCGCCCCGCCAGTGGCACGCAAGTTCGGTTTCAGCTCCGACGACCTGGAACGACTACACGACCTGGTGCACCGCGCCGGCGTTCGCTGGGGGTTGGACGCCGCACATCGCAGCCGGTTTCGGATGGGCGAGTTTCGGCAGAACACCTGGGCTGCTGGGCTGGAACGGCTGCTGCTCGGAGTGACGATGGATGAGACAGACCAGCACTTCATCGGGACTACCCTGCCGCTGGACGATGTCGACGCCGCTGATGTTGATCTTGTTGGACGGTTGGCCGAGCTCGTGGGCCGGGTCAACATGCTGACTGCCGCCTGCAATAGGACGCAACCCGTCCAGGCATGGGTGGAGCTCTTCAAGCAGGCGATCGAGCTGCTGGCACTGGTCCCGCGTGGCGACGCCTGGCAGCTGAGCCACGCCTATCACGAGCTGGGTGATCTTGCTCTCGGTACTGATCAGGCAGGCGACGTGCCGCTCAGCCTTGCCGAGATTTCGACTCTGCTGAGCGACGCATTCCGGGGACGAGCCAGCAGGGCGAACTTTCGCACCGGAACTTTGACGGTCTGCACCATGCTGCCAATGCGATCAGTGCCGCATCGGGTTGTCTGCCTGCTCGGCGTGGACGATGGTGTCTTTCCGCGGCGGCCACCACCCGATGGGGACAACATCGTCAGCGACGAGGAGTGGATCGGCGATCACGACGTACGAAGCGAGGATCGTCAACTGCTGCTGGACGCCGTCATGTCAGCTCGCGAGCGGCTGGTGATCATCTTCTCCGGAGCCGATCCCCGCTCGGGCGCCGAGATTCCGCCTGCGGTCCCGATCGGTGAGCTGTTGGACACACTGGACGCCACTGCCCGTACCGCGGACGGTGGGGCTATCCGGAGCAAGATCATCACGCGCCACCCTTTGCAGCCCTTCGATGCGACCAACTTCTCCCAGGGCGGACTCGGCTCTAGCGACCGGTTCAGCTTCGATCGCGCGGGGCTGCGGGCGGTACGCGCCGCATCACGCGAACGTCGCGCAGCCGTTCCGGTTTTCGCCTTCGAGCCGCTGCCGGACCGTGACGAAGAAGGGTCGGTCAGCCTGACTGACCTGATCCGCTTCTTCAATCATCCGATCCGGGCCTTGCTGTATGACAGAGCGGGATTGTGGATCAGCCGCCCGGACGAGACGCCGGACGAGCAGATTCCGGTCAGTCTCACCGGACTGGATAGCTGGAGCATCGGAGACCGGCTGCTACGGCTGCGCCTCGCAGGCCATAAGCCTGACTTGTTGACAGCAGCCGAGTGGCGGCGCGGTTACTTGCCGCCACGCGGTCTAGGCCAAACAGTCATTCAGCAGATCAGCGAGCAGGTCGAGCAACTCATGCTGACTGCGCAACCGTTCCTCACAGATCTACCAGCGCCGTACGAGGTGCTGGCCGAGATTGGGAAGGTGCGGCTGACCGGCAGCGTGGGCGGCGTGAGGGGCGACTCCGTGGTCCGTGTCAGCTACTCAAAGCTGGCCGCGAAGCACCGGCTACAGGCCTGGCTCGAGCTCTTGGCGCTGACCGTGACTGATCCGAGCCAAGCCTGGCGGGCTGTCACAATCGGGCGGAGCGGCTGCTCGCAGCTGCGAGCGGTCGATTCGAGATGGGCAGCCACGGTATTGGCCGACCTGATCGAGCTGAGAGCCACTGGACTGCGCGAGCCGATTCCCTTCACTCCCAAAGCCTCGGCCGAGTACGCGGCCCTGCGCTTCCGCGACCGGCAGCCTGTGCTCTACCGACGGCAGCTGGCCAAGCTCTGGGCCGAAGACCGCGATGAGGCATACGAGCGCTTCTTCGGAGCAGGTGGAGGCGGCTTCGACGCCCTGCTAGCCCAACGGTCGTTCGCCAGCGAAGAACGCGGCAGCCTGGCCGAGCCCAGCCGGTTCGGGACCCTGGCGCGCCGGGTCTTTCAGCCGCTGCTCTCCGTTGAGGATCTGCGATGAGCAGCGATCCTGCGCCCTTTGATATCTGCGGCGACCTGCCAAGCGGCACGACCGTGCTGGAGGCCAGCGCCGGTACCGGGAAGACGTACACGATTGCCGCGCTGACCACCCGAGTGATCGCTGAAGGGGCTGCCGAGCTGAACCAATTGCTGCTGGTCACCTTCGGGCGCATGGCGACCAACGAGCTTCGGCTCCGGGTGCGGGAGCGCCTGGTGGCGGTCGAGGACTGCCTGACCGATGCACTTCAACGGCGAACTCCCACCAGATCGCTTACCGAGCTCGAGACAATGCTCACCACCGGACATCCACACGAGCTGGAGCGGCGCCTAACTCGGGTGTCTCGGGCGCTTGCTGAGTTCGACGCCGCCACCATCGCGACGACCCACGAGTTCTGCCTTCAGATGCTCGACGGCCTGGGAGTTCTCGGCGATCGCGAGCCGGATGCCACCCTCGTAGAGCACCTCACGGATCTGACGCGCGAAGTGACCACCGAGCTCTACCTTCGCCGTTACGCCGCCAATGGAACGCCGCCGATTAGCTACAGCGAGGCCCTGGAGATTGCGAATCAGGCAGTCGAGGCAGTGCATGCTCGGCTGGTTCCCACCGGGGTCGGCGTGGAAGACCCGTCAGGCAGCGGCGAGCGGGTGGCGTTCGCATCAGCCGCACGGGAGGAAGTGGAACGCCGGAAACGAGCCGCCCACTTCTTCACTTACGACGATATGCTGACCCGGCTACGGGATGCGTTGGCCGATCCCGATCATGGACCGGCCGCGGCCGACCGGCTGCGGCGGCGGTATCGCATCGTCATGGTCGATGAGTTTCAAGACACCGACCCCATCCAGTGGGAGATTCTGCGCCGCGCGTTCCACCGACACAGCACGTTGATCTTGATCGGCGATCCCAAGCAGGCGATCTACGCCTTCCGTGGCGCGGACGTCTTTAGCTATCTCGATGCAGTGCAGCAGGCCGATCAGGTGAGGAGCCTGGCCGTCAATCGGCGCAGCGACCAGGCCCTGGTTGATGCGCTGCATGTGCTCATGGGTCACGCTGCGCTCGGGGATGATCGAATCGCGGTACGCGGTGTGACAGCGCAACAGCAGCAGCGGCGACTCAGCGCACCTGCCGCTAAGCGGCCCTTCGTGGCGCCGATGCGGCTACGGGTTATGCCGCATGAGCCCGATGCCGAGAGGGTGCCGAGTGTCGCGACCATCCGGCCTCGAATCGCCGAAGACCTGGCCGCTGACATCACCGCCCTGCTGGGGTCGGGCACGCAGCTTCTCGAGGGCACTTACTCCCGGCCGATGCTGCCGTCCGACATTGCTGTCTTGGTCCGCAAGAACGAACGCGGCGAGGCGATCCGCGAGCAATTGGTGAGCGCCGGAGTGCCCGCAGTGATTTACGGCGCCAACTCCGTGTTCGCATCGACGATGGCACAGGACTGGCTGATCCTGCTGACAGCCTTAGAGCAGACTCGGCAACAGACGGTCCGGCAAGCTGCCCTGACGTGCTTCTTCGGCTGGACTTTTGCCGACCTGGCCGCCGCCAGCGAGGAGTCATTGATCGAGCTGACCCAGCGCAATCGCTGGTGGGGCAAGGTGCTCCAGAGCCGCGGGGTCGCTGCCCTGCTGGAGACCGCGAGCGCTGAGGAGCGAATCCCAGAACGGTTACTCAGCCTGCGGGGCGGGGAACGGATGCTGACCGATCTGCGCCATCTCGGGCAGAGCCTGCACGAGGCGATGACCTCCTACCAGCTCGGCGTGGGTGCCCTTGTCGAGTGGCTGCGAGCCCGCATCTCTGAGGCGAAAGACACCGGTATGTCCGAAGTCACGCGCCGGCTTGAGACCGATGCCAAGGCGGTCACGATCTTGACCGTGCACCGCAGCAAAGGTTTGGAGTTCCCGATCGTCTATCTGCCGGAGGCCTGGGATCGGCATGCCAACAACTCCGATGAAGGCCGGATCCTCAGGCTGCACGAGCCGACACCAGCGGGCCACTGTGAGTGCGTGCTTGATGTGGGGGGCCGCTACGCTCCGGGCCGACCGGAGCGGTTCTCGCGATACCGCGAGGAAGAGTCCGGAGAAGATCTGCGGCTGCTCTACGTTGCACTGACCCGAGCGCAATGTCAGGTGGTGACATGGTGGGCGCCATCGTTCAACACACCGGCCTCGGCGCTGCAACGTTTTGCTTCCCGTCAGCCTGGTGACCCGCCGACGCCCAGGGCTAGCTACGCGCTAAACGGCGATCCGTTCACCAGCCGCGATTTTGGTTCCGGCTTCAGTGTCGAGGAGATGGCACCACGTGAGTTGACCGAGTGGCGCCCACGGCAAGAGCCGCAGCCGGCGCTCGACGTACGCAGCTTCGACCGCGAGCTCGATCTGGCATGGCGCCGCACCTCCTACTCCGCGCTCACCGCCGCGGCGCACGGCGCCGAAACCCCAGCGCCAGCTGTCGGCAGCGAGCCCGACCTGAGACGTGAGGATGACGAGTCTGCTGCTGCCACCTCAACGGCCATCCCGAGCGAGCTCGGAACCACGCCGACTGACGGCGGCCTTGGTGAGCCGTCGCCTATGCACCATCTGCCGACGGGCGCCGAATTCGGGACAGCCGTGCACGCCGTGTTCGAGCGTGTCGACGCCACAGCCGCAGACCTGCCGGCAGCCGTACATCAGGCGTGTGCGGCGACACTGGCGCAAGGTCCGGCCGCTGCGATGACCGCCGAGGACCTGGCCAGTGCGCTGCTCCCAGCCTTCCGTACCCCACTTGGACCTCTCGCCGACGAGCAGCGGCTCTGTGACATTCCCCGCAGCGATCGGCTGACCGAACTTGGCTTCGAGTACCCGCTGGCTGGTGGCGAGGAGACAAACGCCGAGATCACGTTGGAGATGATGGGCTCGCTGCTGCGCCGCCACTTTGCCCCAGCGCACCCGCTGGGCCGATACCCCGATCTGCTCGACGACCCAGCTTTGGCCTCACAGCTCCTGCGCGGCTACCTAACCGGCAGCATTGATGCCGTGCTGCGGATCCGAAGAAATGTGCAGCCGCCGCGCTACTTGGTCGTGGACTACAAGACGAATTGGCTGGGCGGCTTCGACGGGGAGGTGCTGAAAGTTGGCGACTACACACCGGCACGAATGGCCGAAGCGATGATGAGCGCGCACTATCCGCTCCAGGCCCTGCTTTACGCCGTGGCCGTTCACCGGATGCTGCGGTGGCGGCAACCGGGCTACGACCCCTCCGTCCATCTGGGCGGGGTCCTTTACCTCTTCGTGCGCGGAATGGCCGGGCCCGAAACCCCGCGGGTGGATGGTGTGCCGTGTGGTGTGTTCGGCTGGCGCCCGGCGCCCTCGCTGGTCATCGAGTTGTCGGCACTGCTTGATGGAGTGGCGGGGTGAGCACCCAGACCGGTCTCATTGCGGGGGCTGCAGACCGCAACCTCAGGGTGCAGACCGCGTACGGTCTGCTGGCGGTGTTCAACCAAGCCGGGATCCTCAATCCAGCCGATGTCCACACCGCCTCGACGGTGTGCCGGATCGGTCAGGAGCCTGATGACGGGGTCCGACTTGCCCTTGCGTTGACTGTCCGAGCGCTCCGCAACGGCTCGGTCTGCATCGACCTCCGCACAGTACACAGCACAGCCTTCGAAGAGGCGGAGGCGGCGATCAACATCACTGAACTGCCATGGCCCGAGCCCGATGAGTGGATCGAGGCCTGCAAAGTGAGCCTGCTGGTGGCCTATGGTGCTGGCCAGCCAAGCGGGCGGCCGCTGCGTCTGGCCGGCGGTTTGCTCTACCTGGAGCGGTATTGGCAGCAAGAGGAGTTGGTTCGCGCAGAGCTGCAGCGACGTTTCGCTGCCCCGGCGCCAGAAATCGACCAGACACGGCTGGCGGCTGCGTTGCCGAGACTTTTCGACCACGAGGGTCTGGCGCCAGGCGAGGCAGACAGGCAGCAGCTGGCGGCTGCCGTCAGTGCGCTAGGCCGGGTCAGTGTGCTGGCGGGTGGCCCGGGCACGGGCAAGACGACAACGGTGGCCAGGCTGCTAGCGCTCTTGCGTGATCAGCCTGGGCCAGCCTTGCGGATTGCGCTGGCCGCACCAACGGGCAAGGCCGCGGCCCGTCTGGAGGAGGCGGTGCGAGCCGCCGCGGCACAACTTGAGCCGGATGATCAGTGTCGGTTGGGCGACCTCACGGCCTCCACGCTGCACCGGCTGCTGGGTTCGTTGCCATCGAACCGAAGCCGGTTCCGGCATGATGCGACCAACCAGCTGCCGCACGATGTCGTCATCGTCGATGAGATGTCAATGGTCTCTTTGACCCTAATGGCCCGGCTGCTCGTAGCGGTTCGCCCCAGCGCTCGATTGGTGCTGGTCGGCGACCCTGATCAGCTGTCGTCGGTCGAGGCCGGCGCTGTGCTGGCCGACATTGCGCGAGCCCCCGGTACACCCGACATGGGCCTGGGACAGCGCCTGGTCGAGCTGGGGCTGATCGCCGATAGCGAAGAGGCGCCGGTGCACGGTGTCGTACAACTCACCCACACCTGGCGGTTCGGCGGCGCCATCGACGCGCTCGCTCGGGCAATCCGGGCCGCCGATGCCGACGCAGCAATCGCGGTGCTCCGCTCCGGGGCCAGCGATGTGCAGTTCAGCGAAGTTGATCTTGAAGCTGCACCCACCGAGGCTTCGGCACGAGCTCTGGGTGGGATGGCGGCGCAGGTTCGTGTGGCAGGTGTTGCGATGCTCGAGGCCGCCAGATCAGGCGATGTCGCCGGCGCGTTGGCCGCTCTTGACCGGCATCGGCTGTTGTGCGCCCACCGGCGCGGGCCGTACGGCGTGCTCCGCTGGGGTTTGGAGGTGGAGCGCTGGCTGGCCGACGCGATCCCTGGTTACGGCGAGGATGGCGAGTGGTATGTCGGACGGCCTTTGCTGGTCACCGCAAACGACTACGAGATGTCGCTCTACAACGGCGACACGGGTGTCATCGTCGAGACGCCCGACGGCGTACGCGCCGCCTTCGCCCGCGGCGCCGCGCCCAAGCTCTTCTCGCCGGTGCGGCTGGATGCCATCCAGACAGTCCATGCCATGACCGTGCACCGTGCCCAGGGCAGCCAGCTCGACAGCGTGTCATTTGTGGTTCCGCCGCCGGAATCTCCACTGCTCACTCGTGAGTTGCTCTACACCGCGGTAACCCGGGCGCGGCGCCAGGTGCTTCTCATCGGCTCGGAGGAAGCCGTACGGCGCGCAATAGAGCGTCCCGCAAACCGGGCGAGCGGGCTACGCCATCGGCTAGCGACCCGGACCAGCTGACCACGGTCCCCAAGGAATACCTGTGACTAAGAGATAGGGTTTCAGTCGCCCTACACCAAAGGAGACGGTCATCTCAGCCGACGGCACTCAGATCGGCTATCGGCGGCTCGGTTCCGGTATTGGCCAATAGCTCACTAGAGCGGTGCTTCACCGTCCTGCCACGCCTGAATCATCCGGGCGGCAATGGAAGTTTTCCCAGGCAACCCCAACTCGCCGGCCTCCAGCTTGGCGGTGAGTTGGTCGCGCGTGTACCACTCCGCGTGGGCGATCTCGTCGATGTCGACGCGGATGTCAGTCCCTGCCGCCCGGGCGAAGAAAGCCACCATCAGCGAGCGCGGAAATGGCCACGGCTGGCTGCCGAAATACTGCAACTCCGAGAGGCTGATGTCGGCCTCTTCGCCGACTTCCCGGTGAATGGCCTGCTCCAGCGACTCGCCGGACTCCACAAACCCGGCCAGCACCGAGACCCGATTCCCCCACGTTGGTTGGCCACCCAGCAATAGCCGGTCCGCCTCGTCAACGACTGCGACGATCACTGCCGGATCCGTCCGAGGG
>JBKPBV010000208.1:0-7186 GCA_046727055.1 Actinomycetota bacterium
TCTCGGCACCGGCGACCATGGTCGCAGGCTTAGCCTCAAGGTCGGTGACGATCGATCTCAGACTGTTGGTGAGCTCAGTCAGTTTTCTCGGTGACAGCCCGGACACCACCTCTGCCTCGGCTGCGTTGAAGGCTGGATAGAGCTCCTTCATCAAGGTCGCGCCTGCGGGTGTGAGCTCCAGATTGACCAACCGCCGGTCGGTGTTGCTGACCCGTCGCGTGATGAGTCCGCGCGCTTCCAGGGTCTTGACGACGCCGGTGAGCGTCGCCTTGGAGATCGCCGCATTCGCTGCGGCCCGCCGGGTCTCTAAGCCGTCCCAAATCCACACCACCCAAAGCACTACGAAGCCGGTCCAGGTCAGTCCGTGCTCACGCAGCACCGAATTGGTGAGATGGAGCCGAACCGCGTTCGAGGCGCGGTAGAGGCTGGACACCGCGGCCGCGGCGGGAAAGTTGATTGGCAGGTCGCTTACGTGGGCGCTCATCGCCTTCTCGGTCTCGGCAAGTGTGTGGCGATGGGCCATGAGGGACATGCTAGGCCGAGGCGCCTGTCTATCCACGCATATTGGGGCTGGGAACGTTCCGGCCCGAACAATCGACTCAATCTAGCCGTCTGTGAGCATGGCGAGTGATCGACCACCGTTCCAGACCACGCCAACCTGCCGGTAATAGCCGCCGATGATCTCATCGACGCTAAGCCGTGACAACTCCTCGGTGGGCGAATCGAAGAGACGCAGCTCCGCGTCGCCGGTCCAGGCCCGACCGCCCTGGAATTCGCTCGACCCTGACTCGATCAACTCCGAGTAGGCGTCGGGCGCGCCGGAGGCGATCCCGGGGAAGATCCGGTGGTGGGCCATCTTGTGGGCATTGACGAAACCGTTGGTATCGGACTCCTCTCGAAGCGTCAGCACCGCCTCGGCTAGCCGGCGGTCTCCAGCAGCAAGGGTTGCGCCGAACACGCCGCCGGTCGCGATTTGTGGTGCGGCCTGCCCAAAGGGGTGCGGCCGGGTCTGCCACATGGAACCAAGCTTCTTTGGATAGCCCTGATGAATGCCGCGGCCGATCGCGAAGTCCTTGTCGACCCAGATGTAGACACAGCGCGAGAACGTCTCGCCTTGGAAGCTGCAGCGGACGACGACGAAGGCCTCTTTGTATTGCGCGCGTACCGGGTCGAGCAACTCTTCCCGCGAGGATGAGCAGGACTGCCAGTCGGCCCAGATCAGGGCAACGGCTCCCGGGTCCTCACCGGCCGGTGACAGGGGCGCTGGGAGCAGTTCCGCTACGCGCGCAGGGTCAGTGCGATATTCGACGGTGAGAAGATCTCCGGAGTAATACCACGGCGGTGGCGGGATCAGTGAGGATCTGCCGCTTGCGGTGCGCGGATAAAAGAACCCTTTGACGTTGGTCATGCGGTACTCCTCAGGGCGAAAGACTAGATCGTTCGGATCCGTACGGTACTCGGTTCGCCAATCTGTTAGCAACGCGGATCGCGCGCCGCCGTGCTAAGCCAGGCTGGCGCGCCGCTGTCCTGGACGAGCGAGCGAGCAGACACGTCTCTCGTCTGCGAGCGAGTGAGAAGGCAGCAACGGAACAGCGCCAGCCTCAGCGAGCGGAGCGAGCAACGTAAAGGGAGTGAGTAGACGCGCCTTATCGTTTACGAACGACGGCGAAGTAGGCGGGCTGGACGCGCGATCCGCAATTGAACGCTGATCACTGCCATTAGCTGCCACCTCGCGCCTCGCGCTCACTTGTCGTAGGCTTGGTCACGCGATATCGTTCGGACCCAAACGACTGTTGGAAACCTAAGTGAACGTGGGTTGCTAGCGGTCTGCACACGTTGCAACGTGTGCAGAGCGTAGGAAAGCTATGTGTACGTAGGCTTCGCAAGCAGTCTCGGAGCACGCAGGCGCAGCGGGCTCGGCACGAAAACAATCAGCGAAGGGGTTCAGGATGGCTCATTTCGATACGACGGGTCTAGAGGACTTCGCTGCCAAGCTTGTGACGCAGGGCGTTGACGTCGTACGCGTCGGGTACTCGGACTTGATCGGCACCGACCGCGGACGCGACGTATTAGTCAACCGGTTTGCCCGTACGGTCGCTGACGGCGTTGCGTTCTGTCGGTCGGTCTACGGCACTACACCTATGGGTGACGTTGTCGACATCGAGGGTGGGCTCGACGCGGGCCTGCCCGATGTGCTGGCATTTCCCGACATCAGCACGGTGCAGATCGTGCCGTGGGAGAAGGGCGTCGCTCACGTCATTGCCGATGTCTACAACCCAGACGGTTCGCCTTCGCAGGAGAGTCCGCGCATGGTGCTCAAGCGGGTCATCGAGCAGTTCGCCGACCTGGGCATGCGGCCGACGGTCGGGCCTGAGCTCGAGTTCTATGTGCTTGAGCGGACCAACAAGAACCCCACCGGTTGGCAACGCTACGGCGAAGCAACCGGCAATGTATATGTCGCCGGCTTGAAGGGTGATCCGGAGAATGTGTTGCTCCGTACCCTTCGCCATCTGTCCGCGTTTGGTCTTGAGGTTGTCGCCGCGAATCACGAGTTCTCCAGCGGACAGTTCGAAATCAACCTCTGGCACTCCGAAGCCCTCGATGCCGCCGACCGCGCGTTCCGTTTCAAGAGCGCCATCCAGGAACTCGCCCGTCAAGAAGACAAGCTGGCCACGTTCATGGCCAAACCATTTAATGACGAGGGCGGGTCGGGATTCCACATTCACTTCTCCACGTGGGACAACCTAGGCCGGCCGCTCTTCGACGATCCCACGACGGAAGACGGGCTGTCGAAGACCGGGAGATCGGCGATCGCCGGTGTGCTCGCTCACGCTCCAGCGTTGTCGGCGGTGAGCAACCCCACGATCAACTCGTACAAGCGTTTTGGGCCAGACACGCTCGCCCCATGGCTGATCGACTGGGGACTCGACAACCGGAGCGCGATGGTACGGATCCCACCCGAGCGCGGCAGAGCATCGCGAATGGAGCTCCGACTCGGTGACGCCAGCGCCAATCCATATTTGGCAATTGCCGGATTACTCGCCGCCGCCTACCTGGGCATCCGCGACGAAATGGAGCCTCCCGATCCACTCGAGGGATATGGATACGACCCAAGCAAAGCTGACAAACTGCCCGGTGATCTTGCAACGGCGCTGCATGCTCTCGAGGAGGACACCGAGATGGCCCGGATCCTCGGGGAGCCGTTCGTCAAGACCTTCCTTACCTACAAGCGAAATGAGCTGGAACGCTTCAACCACTGGGTCACCGACTGGGAGTTCCGCGAATACGCCTACCACCTCTAAAGGAGAGATCGTGTCGCAACCCACCGCCATACCACTTGATCAAGTCGATCTGACTGATCTGGATGCTTTTGCCCGCAATGAGGGCTGGGCGATGTTTGACAGGTTGCGCGCCGAGGATCCGGTGCACTGGACACCGGAGGTTCCGCCGAACTCAGGCTTCTGGGCCGTGACAAAGTACGCCGACATCGATGTGGTGGATCGCGACCCGGAGACGTTCACCTCAACGAAATACGTCAATCTCGAAGAGGTCGACGACGGCCTGATGGATTTGCGGCGCTCCATGCTGGAGACCGATGGACCGCGCCACCGGGCGCTGCGCAAGCTGATCCAGCGTGAGTTCAGTCCGGGCCCGCTGGCGCGGAACTACGAGAGCTTCTTGCGCGATCTGACCACGGTCACCGTCGACAATGCCTTGCAGAACAACGAATTCGACTTCATTGAAAAGATCAGCGCTGACTTTCCGATCAACGTTCTGGTACGGCTCCTGGACGTACCGGTCAGCGACACTGGCATGCTGATCAACTGGGGCAACCAGATGGTCGCCAACACCGATCCCGATTACACAGAGCATCTGATCACCGACCCCGACAGTGATCAATACAAACACCTGCCGTTCCGCTCGCCGGCCGCGCTCGAGGTATTCGAATACGGCCGCGACCTTGCCCGACGGCGCAAAGGCGGCGAGGGCACCGACTTGATCAGCATTCTCGTGAACAAGATCCCCGAGGATGGCCAGCCGCTGTCACCGAGCGACTTCGACAACTACTTCTTATTGCTGGTCATAGCGGGCAACGAGACCACGCGGCACGCCATCAGTCAGTCAATGCTCGCGTTGATCGAAAACCAAGATCAATTGAAACTCCTGCAGGAGCAACCGGAGCTGATCCCGGGCGCGGTTGAGGAGTTCCTGCGGTGGGCGTCGCCGGTGTACCACTTCCGGCGTACGGCGACCCGGGATGTCGAGCTTGGTGGCAAGCAAATCAAGGCCGGCGAGAAGGTCGTTATGTGGTTCGCGTCGGGTAACCGGGACGATGCAGTGTTCGAGGACCCTTACCGCTTCGACGTCACCCGTACCAATGTCGATCACCTCACCTTCGGCAAAGGCAGCCCGCACGTGTGCCTGGGCAACGCACTGGCTCGCATGGAGATACGGCTGATGTTCAGCGAGCTGATCCCGCGCCTGGCGTCGATTGAGCTGAACGGCGAGGTTACGAGGGTGCGCAGCAACTTCATCAATGGGATCAAGAAGTTTCCGGTAAGGGTTGAAGTTAATTGACGGCGCCCGGCTAACCTCGGCGACGGTCCCCGGCTTTCCGCACAAGGCCACGAAAGGTTGAAGAAACCCCGCAGATTGGTCAACATTCGCGGCCTTGTGCGGAAAGACGTCGCAGTCTGGACGCCGGTTCCGAGCCGGAGTGTTAAGGAGTCAAGAACGACAACAAAATCGCACTGCTCGGCCACATCGAAAAGGGGTCAGAAACGACAATGAAATCGGCGATTTCGTTGTCGTTTCTGACCACTTTTCGCAAAGGACGCAGCCTCATTTGCAATGCCACGCGGCGTGCAAAACAGCCAGGAGTTAACCGATCTGCAGCTGCCCGCGTACGGCATCCAAATGCTTGCGCATTTCATCATGGGCCGCTTCAGAGTCGCCGCTGCGAAGCACGGCGAGCAACTGCCGGTGCCCTGCGACCGCTGCCCGAGCTGATTCGGGACTGCCGCGGTCACGGTAGTGAACCGCTTGCACCTGCTCGAGGCTCCCGAGCGTTGCCTGCAGCACCCGGTTCCCCGCTGCGGCGGCGATCGCGCGGTGAAACGCGAGCGCCCGCTGGTTGAACTCGTCCGGCTGGTCGACGACCAGCTCCGATTGATCGACGAGTGCCTCGAGCCGGTCCCACTCGTCGGCGCGGCCGCGCACCGCGGCGAGCGCGGCAATGGCCGGCTCGATGGAATTCTGTGCGTCGAGCATCTCGACCGGACCGATGTCGAGGACGTGGTACGCGACAGCGAGCCCGTCGGCGGCGTTTGCCAAGCGATTGGAGTCCGCAATTTCAACTGTCAGTGCTCGATATTCACCGGCCCAGTAGACCAAGGGTTCCCCGGTGTGACCGCCGGCGGCGGCGACGCGACCGACGAGAATCTCGTGGTCCCCGCCCGGGAGGATCTCCTCAAGCGTGCAGTCGAACCAGCTGAGGCAGTCGTCGATGATCGGTGCGCCAGTCTGTTGCGCGGTGGTCGACACGGTCGCGAAGCCAGCGGGCTCAGGTTTGCGGCCAGGTGTTGCGAAATAGCGCGCAACCTCTTGCTGATCACTTACGAGCACGCTCACAGCGAAGGCCTCAACCGAGCGCACGTATCCAAGCAGAGGGCTTGATTGCTTGATAGAGACGGTGACCAGGAGGGGGTCCAGCGACAAAGAGGCGAAGGACGACACCGTCACCCCGTACGCGCCTTCCGAGGCTTGTGTCGTTACCACGGTCACGCCGGAGGCGAACCGCCCGGCAGCCTGCCGGTACACGTGCCCGGAATCCTGAGTCACTCTGCGCTCGGCTCCTGTGGTAGGGCCATCTTCTTTTTGCCCTGCTCGCGCAATCCGACGCTCGCAGGGAGGAAACGGTCGAGGAACTGGTCGACGAGTCGATGTGCCTTTTCACGATTGGAAATTTCGCGCGCGGCCGTCTGGCGTACGAGCTGGTCGAGGTTCATCCCGAACCGATCGACTTCCTCGGCACCGCCGGTGGCCATCCAGGTCGCGAGGATTTCCGAATTCATCTCGGGATGAAACTGCACGGCGAGGTTCCGGCCGACAACGAAAGCCTGTGAGGACCGGGCGTTTCGAGCCACCTCCCTCGCGTGGGTGGGGAGTTCCCACTGGTCGTAGTGCCACTGGAACCACGCGCCTGAGGGCACCAGTGACTCATCATCGGAATCGATGTCAACCCAGCCGATCTCTGGTGCTGCCGACCGGGACACTGATCCGCGGTGCGCTTCCGCGAGGAGTTGCCCGCCGAAACAGATTCCGAGCACCGGCACGTGGTGATCATGGGCGTCCCGCAGCATCTTGAGCTCTCCTGGCACCCAGGACCCGATGGCCTCATGATCGTAAACCGACCAAGGTGCGCCCATCGGAACGATCACGTCGAAGTCTGTGGGTTCCGGAAACTCAACCTCGACGTTTGGCGATGGGAAACGGTGCTCCGGTACGACCTGGTGTACGACAAGATCAAATCCGCGGTCCGTCAGTCGCTCACCCACGAACCCAGGAGTGCAGATGTGATCATGCTGGATCAGCAGGGCGCGCACGGCCAGAGTCTAATTTGGATCCAAACGATTAGCTCGTTGGACTTCACCATGTGACTTGTCCTGGGCGCTGCTTCGCCGCTATCGTTCGTATCCGAACAAATGCTGCTGAGCGCGGCCCGGGACGGGATGAGGACCATGACGACCACCCAGACCATCGTGCGGGAGCACGAGGCCGACCTGGTTGTGCGGGAAGCGCAGACCGTTGCTGATGGCGTCGTCGCGCTTACCCTCGCTGACCCGAATGGCGGGGAGTTGCCGGCGTGGACGCCAGGTGCGCACATCGACTTCGTTCTCAACGATCAGCTCATCCGCCAATATTCGCTGTGCGGCAGCCCGTCGAGGCCCGGCATGTGGCGCGTTGGTGTGCTGCGCGCGCCCGACAGCCGCGGCGGCTCGGAGCGGGTGCACGACGTCCTCACGCCTGGCTCGATCGTGCGTGTTCGAGTACCGCGCAACCACTTTCCGCTCGTCGCGAGCCCTCGCTACCTCTTCATTGCCGGCGGAATCGGGATAACGCCGATATTGCCCATGATCGCCGAGGCCGACGCAGCAGGCGCCGACTGGCGGCTGACATATGGCGG